>JASHZA010000302.1 GCA_030042765.1 Candidatus Binataceae bacterium
GTGGTCGAGGTCGGAATCGACGTGCCTGAAGCGACGATTATCGTGGTTGTCGCGGCCGATCGGTATGGCCTCGCACAATTGCATCAGTTGCGCGGCAGGGTAGGGCGCGGCACTGTCGATTCGCGATGCTGCCTCGTCGTGTCTTCCGGGTGCAACGCGCAGGCGATGGCGCGTCTCGATTTGCTGGCGCGCAATCCGGACGGTGCCGAGGTGGCGCAGGCGGACCTTGCGATGCGCGGCCCGGGCGACCTGCTCGGCGCCCGTCAGAGTGGGACGCTGCCCCTGCGCTTTGCCCGTTTCATTCGCAGCCCTCACCTGATCCAGCGCGCTGGGGACATGGCTGATGAATGGCTGCGGCGCGACCCGGAACTTGCTAATCCGGCGTCGGCCGGCGCTCGCGCGGCGATCTCCCGAATGCTTGATTGGGGCTTCAGCCTCGGTGATGTTGGTTAGAGAATTGTTGTCGCGCGGATTGCTCCAGGGGTAATGCCGGCGGACAAGCGGGGCGGATGGAAGGCAGACCAAAGCGCAGCAAGCCCAGGGAACCGGTGCAGATCCGGCACGAACTTTCGGCGGGCGGGCTGATCTGGCGACGACAAGAAGGCGACAGCGCGACGGAAGTGGTTCTCGTCCGTCCGGCCGGCAAACGGACCTGGGTCTTGCCCAAGGGCCACGTCGAAAAAGGTGAAGGATTGCTCGAGGCCGCTTTACGAGAAGCCTTGGAGGAGACCGGGCTGAAAGTCACCGCCGGAGAACCGCTGGGCGAAGTCTCCTACGTTTATTCATGGCGCGATCGCGACGACGGACACCTCACGCGAGTCTTCAAGCGGGTCCATTTCTTCCTGATGGAATGCGCGGGCGGCGACACTTCGGCCCATGACGCGGAGATCGACGAAGTTGCCTGGGTGCCGCTCGTCCAGGCGCCGGCGCAGGCAAGCCACAAGAGCGAGCGCGATCTTATAATCAAGGCGCGCGAACTTCTCAGCGCGTAGTCACGGACGCATTTCCTTTTTCATCACGCCCAAATTCGATCGTCCTGGGATGGAATCGCTGCCGTCCAGTGCGCGATCACCCCTCGCCCTTGGTTACCAGTGCCTGGTACTCGTCGAAGGTGATAGTTCCACCCATTTCCTTGGCGATGTCCTGTTCGCGTTCGGGCAGTACGTCCTGCATCGCGTCGATACGCTTCCATTGCGGCGGCGGTGGCGCTTCGCGTCCCGCTTGCGGCGCGTATTTCGAGGTTTGAACGCGCTGGTACTTATGAACATAGCGCGGACAATTGATGAAAATCTCGGTGACCGCGACCCGCACCAGGAGTTCCGCGCCGGGAAAGTCCGGGAGCAACGGATCGTTGCGGTCAATGCCCGCAACGCCATGCACGCGCACCCGATGGGGCGTCTCGAAATCGATGAACAACATCCCGACCTTGGCGCTGGTCAGGATATTACCCATCGAAAGGAACATGCCGTTGCCGTTGTAGCTCGGGAAAGCGATGGTCTTTGAGTCCACCACGCGGACGAAGCCGGGAGCGCCCCCTTTGTATGAGCAGGTGGGATAGCCACGATGGTCCACCGTGGTGAGAAAGAACATATCGCGGCTCTCGATAAAGGCCTGATGGTCGCGCGAAATATCCGGCCGCACGATCGCTTCCTCGATCCGATCGGCCAGCCGCGAGGTATCGAACGACTGCTGCAGGGCTCGATGGCGATCGCCGTAAATTACGCTCATGTTTTCCTCAATGACCTCGCGTAGATCGATTTCATCATCCGCCGTCCGAGTCGAAGGGGCTGCACGCGCGAACATCTATGTAGTTAGCTTAAACCGCCTGACATGGCCATGCGGCGCGACGGTGGATCTGTCAGGATGGCGGATGGGCAGTGGGTGGCCGTGGACTTGCCGTCCCGACAGCGGTGGTCCGCGAAGTTACAGGAGCCGAAGCACTCAGATCGACCGTGCTGGACTTCCATAAGTCAGACGCGAGCTCGCTGAGATTGCCGGGACCCTGGCTTATGACGATCAGCACCGTGGCGGACCGCGCTTCCACGCGATGGGGGTTGTTCTCGCCGCGCAGACGGTCGAGGATGCCGGCGTACGCCCCGGCAAATTGTGACGCTGAGGCGGCGTTCCGGAACGCGATAATCCAGAGTAGCGTAAGCGCCTTGCCCTTTTCGAATGTGAGGATCCGATCGCCGGCCCATTTCGGCAAAGTACCGAGAGCGGGCGCGTTCGCCGGGAGATTGCGCTTCAGGATGACGTTTAGGAGCAGTTCACCGTAGGTATCGTCGTCGACCTGCTCCCACCCTTTGAGGATGTCCGCGTAACCCGCGATCTTGATGCGAGCGGGCGGTGACGGATGGTCGAAGTAGAGCTCAGGTTGCATTATCTGCTGAGTCGAGGCGGGCGGATTGGCGTAAAGCGTATTTACCTTCGCCCATCCGCCTCGACGCCACGCTTCGCCGACGAAGCGCGTTCCGGCCGAATATTGGAACAATAACGGTGTGCTCAGCCCTTCCGGTACGTCGGCAGACTCAGCTTTGAAGGCTTCGGGCAGATTGGCGAGCTTCGAGACGACGGCGTCGACACTTGCGTCAGTAAGGCCGCCGGCGATGTAAGCGAAGCCCGCAAGCGTGGCATCACCCTCCGCAACCGACTTCAGAGCCAGGGACCGATCGTCATTATCCTTTACCTTCTTGAGCATCGCATCGACGCCGAAAGCCTGATCCTGAAGCGCATGAGTCAGTTCGTGAGCCAGTAGCATCTCGCCCGCAAGGTCGCGATGGCTAACGAATTGAGCCGCACCGTTCCAGAAGCCGAACCCGCCCTTGTCCTCAACCAGTACCATCTGCTTTTCGCGAGGTTCGTAGAACCCGGCGATTTGGCTGCGCAGCAATTTGAGACTCTCGCCCTTGAGATCGATTCCGGGTGGAAACAAACCGGTCATCGCGCCCGTCAGCCCCCCGATT
>JASHZA010000303.1 GCA_030042765.1 Candidatus Binataceae bacterium
GTAGTCAATTTATTGCGGTTGAGCAGACCCGCGATCAAATTGTCATTCGCAATACGCACTAGCAGCCGAACCGCTTCAACTACCTCGATCGCAGTACTATTACGCTGGCCACGACGACGGCGCGGCAGTCTCAACTCGGTGTGGATACCACCTACCCAGTGCAGCATGAGGATAATCTCGCCGGCCTGTACATCGATATCGGCAATGACTTCCTGCAGCAAGGTTCGCACAATGCGTTTCTTGAGGCGGGCGCCTGAAGACCGGCGACCAGGAGAGTTTCATAACCACCGGTCGCCTCAACTACGATTCGTGCACAGTTGAGCGGCGCCAGCCGCTTGATCAGTGAGCGTGTCAGGCGTCATGTGAAATTCCCCCCTCGGATGTCATGTGAAACTCCCCCCTCCTAGCCAAGGAGGCGAATGGGAGCGATGGAAGACGAACGGGAACAGGTAATTTCTCCGTCGACCGAAAGCGGGTCGGCGGAGGAGCGGATGCTGGGGACGGAGTTGGTACAAGAGATGGTCGCGCGGCGGGAGCGCGGCGAGGGCATCAAGCAGATCGCGCGCGAGCTCGGCGTCGATCGCAAGACGGTCAAGCGCTGGTTGCGACTGGGCGCGTGGCAACCGCGGCCAGCGCAGCGGCGGGGGCATCAGTTGGATCGCTTCGCCGGGTTTATTGAGCGGCGCGCGCCGGAAGTCGGCTTCAACGGCGTCGTGCTGTACCGCGAGCTTAAGGGTTTGGGTTTCACCGGCGGCTTGCTGCAGGTGCAGCGTTTCGTCCGACCGTATCGCGAGCAGCGCAGGTGGTCAGAGCTGGCGACGGTGCGCTTCGAGACCGGGCCGGGCGAGCAGGCCCAGGTTGATTACGGTCAACTCTGGGTCTGGCTCGGCGCGCAGCCGGAGAAGGTCCATCTGTTCGTGTTGACGCTGGGTTATTCGCGCCGGCTTTACGCACGCGCTTATCGCAACGAACGGCTGACGACCCTGCTCGACGGTCATGAGCGCGCGTTCCGCTGGTTCGGCGGCGTGACCCTGACCTGTTTGTACGATAACCCGCGCAACCTGGTGCTGGGCCGCCACGAGCACAAGGTGTTGTGGCATCCGCAGTTCGAGGATTTCGTCCGCTACTACGGGTTCACGCCGCGCGCCTGTCAGCCTTATCGGGCGCGGACCAAGGGCAAGGTCGAGAGCGGCGTCAAGTACGTCAAACGCAACGCACTCGCGGGCCGCCGCTTCACGTCGTGGGAGGACCTCAACGACTGGCTCGAACGCTGGAGCGTCGAGGTCGCCGACTTGCGGGTCCACGGCACCACCCACGAACGGCCCACAGATCGCTTTGCGCACGAACAGCTCACGCCGCTCGGCACACGGCCACCCTACCGTTACGAGCGCGTCCAGCAGCGCCGGGTCGCCAACGACGCTCTGGTGACGGTCGGCGCGGCGCGTTACTCAGTCCCGGCCGCGTACGTCGGCCAGACCGTCAGCGTCCAAGAAGGCCTCGGCCACTACGAGTTCTTTCATCAGGGCCAGCTGGTCGCACGCCATCAGAAGGCCGCGCGCCACAGCGTGATGATGGAGCCGGCGCATTACGCGGGACTGTTGCGGAGCGGCGCCAAGGTCTTGCCTGGCGCCCCGCCGCGCTTCGATCCCTACTTCGGCGGGCTCGGCGAGGTGATGGTGCGCGACCTCAAGCTCTACGAGATCGTCAGCCAAAGCGAAGGAGGTGACGCGTGATGAGCACCCCACAGCTCGACCGCCTGCGCGAACAGTGCCAGCGCTTGCGGCTCTACCAGATCGAGCAGGAGCTTACCGCGCGCCTGGAGCAGGCGGCGAAAACGGAAAGTTCCTACGCTGATTTCCTCGATCAACTGCTGGCCTGCGAGATCGACGCCAAGACGCACAAGCACCATCAGATGCGTGTCGCGATGGCGCGCTTCCCCTTTCAGAAGACGCTGGAGAGTTTCGACTTCAAGTTCCAGCCATCGTTGGATCCCAAGCAGATCCGCGAACTCGCCAACGGCCGCTATATCCAAAGCGGCGAGAACGTCTTGTTGCTCGGACCGCCGGGAGTCGGCAAAAGCCATCTGGCCGTGGCGCTCGGCATGAAGGCCTGCGAGCAGGGCGTGCGGACGTTGTTCGTCACCGCCACCGCGCTGATTACCACGCTCGGCAAGGCCTTGGCCGAGGGCAAACTCGACGAGCGGCTTAAGCTGCTGACCCAGCCGCAGTTGCTGATCTGCGATGAGATCGGCTACCTGCCGATCGACCGCCAGGGCGCCAATCTCTTCTTCCAACTGGTCTCGCGCCGCTATGAACGCGGCTCGATAATCATCACCAGCAATCAGAGTCTTGGCGCTTGGGGTGAGGTCTTCGGCGATACCGTGATCGCCAGCGCCATCCTCGACCGGCTGCTGCACCATTCGATCACGATCAACATCAAAGGCGAAAGCTTCAGACTCAAGGAGAAGCTCAAGGCTGGTCTGCTGAAGTCCAAACTCGAGACGCCATCGGCCGCATGAAAGTCGAGCTTCTATACGGAGCGGCGAGGGGGATGCTCCCCCTCGCACACCCCCAACCGGACACAACTAAACCGAGAGGGGGGAGTTTCAAATGATACGAAGGGGGGAATTTCTGACGATATTTGACAACGCGTCGAAGCAGAAGTGCAGACCCGAGCCGTCGTCCGCAGCCACCGGCCGCACCGCGCGCAGAATCCACAAGCTCGGGCTCGCGGCGCCGTAGCCCAGCGCCTCTTCGCCCGCGCTCAGACACTTGTAGCCGAGTGGCGCCAAGGCCGCGTCATAGAAGCGCCGGGCTGCGCCGATATCACGTACGCCGATTGAA
>JASHZA010000304.1 GCA_030042765.1 Candidatus Binataceae bacterium
CAGACCGTCGGGACCGTAGGCCGGATTGCCAGCGGAGGCGAGGTTCATCAGGCTTTCGTGCACCGCAACATTGTCGGCGTTGGCCGCGTCTTCACCAAAGCCGCTCTCCGCCAGCACCAGCTTTAGAGGATCTTCCTCGGTGTCGACTGGCTGCTTCAAGTTTTTCAGCTCATGATCCGCGTCGGCGGCGTAGCGCGTGCCCGGAAAATGAGTTTTCACGGCGGTGAAGGCTTGTGCTGCGGAGTACTTCTTGCCTTGCTTCTCGAGCGTACGGCCGAGGTTGTAGAGCGCTTCTGGTGCGATTGGCGTGTCGGGATAAAGCGCCATCAGTTCCGCCATCCGTGATTCCGCCGCTTTATAATTGGCGCGCTGATAATAGAAATCGCCGATCAAGTACTCGTGGCGCGCCAACATCTCGCGGCAGATCTCGATCTGCTGATGAGAAAGCTGGGCGAAATCGCTCTCCGGGAAGCGCCGTTCAATCGTTTGAAACTCCTCAAGCGCGAGTTCGGTATGAGTCTGGTCCTGATCGGGACGCCCTATCTGATCATAGTGCGCCATCGCCAGGTAATACGACGCGATGTCAAGCCGCTTGCTGGTGGGATGCATGCGCACGAAGTCGTTGAATGCGCCGACCGACTCCGCGTAGTTGTGCATCTTGTAGTAGGCCAGCCCGATGTTAAGCTCTGCCTCTTCGGCATAGGGGCTGAACGGGTATTGGTCGATCAGCTTCTGGTAGTTGTCGATCGCGGGCTGATAGAAGTGCTGCGCATATTCCTGGGTGGCCTGAACGTAGTAGTTTTCGCCGCTGCGGGGCTTGCGCGCGGCACATCCGGCTACCAGCACGGCCGCGGCGCAAACCAGCGCGATTCGGATGCCCAGCTTCATAGATGAAAAAGAAAGGTTAAGCATTGAGTTCAGAGAAAACAAGACGCCAATAAGACCGTTTGTGCAAAACCGTCCCGCTCGCCCCGACGGTCATGTATCAGGCTACATGGCCGCCCCATACCGCGGGAAGAGGGGTGGTGCCGGTGGTGAAATTCGCGAATCGCGTTGAGCCTCCTACCTGAGTTTCACGGCGAGGTTGAACAGCTCCTGAAGGGTCTGGTTGAAGCGGTAGAACTTGTCCTCGCGCAACTGGTCCGGCGATTCGAGCCACAGCTCCTCGCCGATCAGCGCGAGCGAACTGAGGGTATGGCGGAGATCAGGGCGGCCGCCGCGCTGGATCTCGTCCAGCATCCGTTGCCAGGTCGAGCGCCGGGCGCAAACGACGAAGTCCGGATCAAAGGCGGTAACCTCATCGAGCGCGAGCGCGCGAACAATCTGATAGCCGCTGATCTCGAGCCCGGTGGTGTGCTCGATCTTTTCGCTGTCGTCGGCAATTACCCGAATCGCGAAGCGCGTCTCCGCGTAGCCGATGCGCCGAAACAATTCGCCCTCGGCCTCCATCAGACGGCCGAGGGCGAGAAACCATTCCGGCTCGGGGAACGAGGCCATCACGCCTCGAAGAGATTTGCGAAATCGGCCGGCAACAGGCATCGCGGCCGCCGTTCGAGCCCGGCGGAGTCGCAGCGCTGGAGATATTCGTTGACGATGCGCCGCCAGAGCTGGCTCTGCAGCTCCATGCCCTTGTCGAAGTGATCGATCCCGCCGCCCATGAGGATCGCCATCGGCTCGACGAGTTCGGGAACGCTGAAGGTCTGAAGCAGGATGCTTTCGGCATCGTCGAGCTGGTCATGAATCTCTTCGGCCAGGTTGGGGCGCTCCTTGAGCTGGGCGCGCAGATGCATTGTGCCGTAGCCAACGTGGCGCGACTCGTCCTGCATGCAGCGGCGGAAAATTTCCTGGTCGACGCGGCTCGGCGCGATGAATTCGCCCTGTCGAAACATCGTGAGCACGAAGCCTTCGCCGAGCAGATGGAGACGCGCGGTCTGGGCAGAGAAACTCGGCGAGTCGAATATCCGCTTGAGCGAGAGTTGCGCAAGCGGGCTCGCCTTGCCCAAGCCGCCGCCGTTGGCCAGCGCGCGCTTGCGGAAGACATCCGTATGACGCGCCTCGTCCATCGCCTGCGTCGCGAGGAACATTTTCACTTCGAGGAAGTCCTGATTCATCCGGCTCATCCAACGCGTCGGCGCGTCGGCGGCGATGAATTCGACCTCGGTCAGGAAGGTACAAAGCTGGCACATCGCGTGCTCGAGGTCGTCGGGCAGCGGTTTCAATTCATTCCACGGGATATCGCGCGCCGAACTCCATTGACGCGCTACCGCCTCCTCGTAGAGTTCGGCCGCGTTGTCAGCCCAGCATTCGGCCTTGTCATTGATGGAGAATCCGAGCGAGGGGACCTCCTCGGGAATCGCGGCGCCGCGCGGCGCCATCGAGCGATGTTCGCCGCCGCGATCGGGAATCACGCCGTAGCTGCCGATCTCGATATCCTTGAGGCGCAGGCCGAGATTGCCGGGCCTGGCACGGACGCCCCATTCGCCGTGCTGGTTCATCCAGCCGAGGTCGGGGGTTCCGGTTTCGAAGAGCTTCTTCAGGTAGGCGGAGGGTTCGAGCTTGATTTTCGCCTCGCTACCGATTCTGTCTTCGTCCTTGATTTGAACCGTCGGCATCGCAGCTACCTCCGAATCAAAAGTGTACCTGCCCCAGTGAAATATTTCACCCTGCCACAAAAGCCTGGAATGCGCTTAAATGGCCGCATCGGTGGGCGCACCGGCTCAGTAGCCGGCAAAGCCCATGTCGGTGGTGGCCTGGGCGTCAGGGTCGGTGCAGACGTTGACCAGGGCCGGCTTGCCGCTCTTAAAGGCACGCTCGATGGCGGGCCGGATGTCGGTGGGCTTTTCGACGAATTCGCCGTAGCCGCCGAACGCCTCGACCATCTTGTCGTACCGCTGGTAGCCGAGGTCGCGGCCGACATTGCCGCCGGTCTTGCGCGAGGTGAAGCCGGCGTTGTTGGACAGAACCACCACAATATTGAGCTTGTGCCGAATCGCGGTATCCATCTCCATCCCGTTCCACCCGAAGGCGCCGTCTCCGCTCAGCACGACAACGGGCTTGTCGGGTGCCGCGGCCTTGGCGCCGATACCGAACGGTATTCCGACGCCCATGCATCCGTGAGGACCCGCGTTGAGGCTGCCGCGGGCGGCATAGGCAGGAATCGACTGGCGGGCGAAGTTGAGGATCTCGTGGCCGTCAACGACCAAAATGGTGTCGCGCGAGATGACGTCCTTGACCTCGTTGCACAGGCGCAGCGGATGGATCGGCACCTTGTCCGAATGGAGCAGCGGCGCGTTGCGTTCGAGATTGGAGCGATGTTTTGCGGCGAGTTGCGAGACCCACGCGCTCTCTTCCCGCGGGAAGCGGCCTTTGCTCTCCTCGGTAAGCTGCTGAAGCACCAGTTTGGCGTCGCCAACGATGCCGATATCGGCAGCGCGGTTGTGGCCGATCTCGCGCCCGTCGAGGTTGACGTTGATGAATTTCGCGTCAGGCGAGAAGCGCGGCGCCCGCAGGAAGGAAAGCATCGAGTTGGCCCGCGCGCCGATCACGAGCACGACGTCGGCCTCGCGAAAGGCGGTCGAGCGAGCGGCCGGGAAGGAGCGCGCATGGTCCTCGGCGACGACGCCGCGGCCTTGCGGGGTGGTGAAGAAGGGGATGCCCGTAGTCTCGACGAATTTGCGCAATTCGTCCTCGGCGCGCGACCAGAGCACGCCGCTGCC
>JASHZA010000305.1 GCA_030042765.1 Candidatus Binataceae bacterium
GAGTGCGTGGGTTTCGCCGTGAGTCCGATTGGTCTTTCGATTTTCTCAGCCATGCTATTGCTTCCCCTGCTGAATCTGGTTGAGAGCCTTACCTATTTAGTCCGCCCGCAGGGTCTCCTGAAAGAGCGTTAGCAGCGACGTCCAGTGACGCTCGGCAGCTTCCTTGTTGAAGACCGGCAGATCGGGTACTGCGAACCCGTGACGTGCGCCCGGATAGGTTTCGACGACATGGTTCACGCCGGCGTCGGTCAACGCTTTTTCGAGACGGACCTTCTGTTCGTCCGGGAAGCTCGCGTCTTCGATCGCTCCGGCTACATACACGCGCCCGGTTATGCCCTTCACATAGTTATGCGGACTGTCTGGTTTGTCGGCTCCCAGATTGCCTCCATGAAACGAAGCAACAGCCGCAAATCGATCAGGAAAGGCGCCCGCTGCGGTCAGGCTGGTGTTGCCGCCCATGCAATAGCCAGTGGCGCCAAAACGCTTTCCCTTTACGTCGGGCCGCGACGAAAGATAGTCGATGAATGCACTCGAGTCCGAGACCTTGCGATCGCGATCGAGGCTGTTGACCCATTTCATCAACTCGCCCATCGAGGCCTGATTGCCCAATACTTCGGAGGGCACCTTTGGCGGATAGCTCCCAAAGCGATAATAGAGATCGGGCTGCAGAACGAGGTATCCGGCGTCGGCCAGCCGCTGGCCCATCTCCCACATGACGGGGCGGATACCCAGACCGTCCATATAGAAAATTACTGCGGGCCAAGGTCCTTTTCTATTGGCAGGCGTGAAGACGGACGCTGGGCAATTGCCGTCGCGGGTCTTGATCGAGATTGCATCTCGGGGCATCAGTTCCTCTCCTTGGCGTTATTGAGAACTGCCACTAACTTATACGCACTGTTCAACGGATCCTGCGGTCAACGGAAATCAGAAGTAAGCTAACAGAAAAAAGGTCCAGCAGCTCACTCCCTGGAGCCTCTTTATTAAGGTACGGCTGACACTCGTCAGACTCTTTTACTCCACTAGAAGATCTTCCTGGAAGTAGGGCCGCACGGTCCGGCTCGCTAGCGCGTCGGGATCGCCGGTGCGGTGACCGTTAGCCTGACCGTCGAGCGGATCCCGCAGCCAAGTCCAGATCTTTCTGATGTCGATCGGATTATTCGCCGCCGACCGCCCGCTATCGTTCTTGTAGTAGTTGTGAGCGCGCGAATCCTTGTAGATCATCAGGGCTTCGGCCTTATCGACCTCGTCGTTGTAGCGCCAATACCCATCGAGCGAGACGTCAACGGTGCTCTTCTTCTGCGTAATCAAACCGCCGATGCATCCGAGCGCGAACCGCGTGACCATCTCCTCGAAATCGACGATTTGGAGGCCTCCGAAGTTATTCGTGTTGGGGCCGTAGATCATGAAGAAGTTGGGGAACCCCGGAAGCATCGTGCCGAGATAGGCGCGCGCGCCGTCCTTCTGCCAGAGTTCCTCGATGGGTTTGTTTTCGCGTCCTCGAATCTCCATTGGCCAGAGGAAATCGTTGGCCTTGAAGCCGGTGGCGTAAACGATGATATCGAGCGGAATTTCCTTGCCGCCCTTTAGCTGAATACCCTTCGCCGTGATTTTCTCAATCGGATCAGTGACGAGCGTCACGTCGTCGCGCAAAAGCGCGTCGTAAATCGAGTAATCCGTATCGATGATGATCGGACGCGCTGAATAGGGCGGCGCAACGGTGTCATCTTCTCGATCAGATCAGGACGGCTTGCCAGCTTGCGTTTGATGAACCGAGCTGCTGATCTCTGATCGGCTTGTTGAGGGCGCTTCTCGCATGCTGATCCTCGAACTGGGGATCGATACGCATGATCGGCGCAAAGGTTTGCGGCCCGGCCAGCCAGCTAAGGCGGAAGCGGATGAAATTCCGGATATACGGGTAGTTACGATCGAGCCAGTTGACCTGCGACGGAAAGGGGTCCAGATAGCTCTTCGTATCGAAGCACCAGTTTGGCGTGCGCTGAGCAACGTACGTATGACCGGCGAGTTTCGCGAGTTCCGGCACCATTTGATAGCCGGTGGCGCCGGTGCCGATCACTGCGACGTGCTTACCCTTTAGATCGAGGCCTTTGGGCCATCGCGCAGTATGAAAGGCCTTACCCTCGAAGGTCTCCATCCCTTCGATATCCGGCATATTGGGACGCGACAGGAATCCGACGCTTGCGATAACCGCATTCGCATGCCAAACGCGCGGTCCATCGGGACCTTCGGCCCTGATCTCCCACAGCTTGGCGGCTTCGTCCCAAACGATCGACTTGACCTCCGTCTTGAAGGTGATGTCTTTCCGAATATCGAAATTGTCAGCCACCCATCTGAAATATTTCAGATTCTCGCGTTGAGGGCAGAACGCATTCGGATATTCGAAATCGACGCCGTAAATGTGGGTATAGGTGCGACTGGGCGAGTCGACGCGGGCTCCGGGGTACTGATTTTCGTACCAGGTGCCTCCCACCTCGTCGTTCTTCTCGATTACGAAATAAGTGATGCCGGCGTGCTTCAGTTGAACCGCGGCATTGAGCCCGCCCATACCTGCTCCGATGACTGCAACCACGAATTTCTGTACGTCTTGCGATGCTGGTGGATCAGACCAGACGAGGGATCGTGCCCACGGATCGAGGGCCAATTGCTCCACCCACATCTCCAATTCGGAGGCGGGAATGTCAGCTCCGGCGCAAAGGTTGAGACTGCGCGAGATGCGCTCAGGCGTGCCGCAGGGAATATCCGGAGCGCCCTTATCGCGGTACGACTTGAGAAACGCCGCCGCCTTCGCCTGAATCATCGCGACCTGAGCCGGATCCGAGACATCGGCCTTGGACTGAACGATGGCAAGCTCTTTCGACGCGTTACTTGCTTGGGAGTGTTTGATATCCGCCACCGTCGCCTGAGTAGCGGCGATACTCTCGTCGCCTGTCAGTTGATAGACAAGCCCGCGAAGCACCATCGGGTCGGCATACTTCACCGCCTCGTCGATCATTTCATCTGTAGCATTGAGCAATTCAGACCTATCGATCATCAGCGCAGCCCTTCCTATGGTCTCGGCGTAAAATTGTCCGAGCGATCATCGTCCCTACTAGCCAGACTTGGGTTTTCCGTCAAGACGAAGCCGACCGGCGAGGAAAGCGGAAGTGGTTGGGAGAGAGGCCAAGCCGTGCCATCGACTGTGCCCCGGCCGGGAGTCGAACCCGGACTTGAGGTTCCGGAGACCTCCGTGATGTCCTTTTCACTACCGGGGCGCAACCAAGGCAGACGGACTCAATATACCAGCATCCGCGACAGAACAAGCACGATGCGCAGAGCAGGGCAGGGCACCGCCACGCTCGCGTGTCAACCGTGGCTGTTCGCCTCCGGACGCGCCGCGTCCTCGCGCAGCATCTCGGCGTGGCGACGTTCGGCCTCCGGACGCGCGGCCGCGATCGCTTCGATCATCTGCCGATGCAGTCGACCGTTGCTCGCCACGATCTGCGCACCCGCGAGATCCAGCGTTGAACCGTCCATGTTGCTGACCTGGCCGCCAGCCTCTTCGACCAGCAGCGAGCCCGCCGCCACGTCCCACGGCTTAAGCCCGAACTCCCAGAAGGCGTCGACCCGTCCGCATGCGACCCACGCGAGGTCGAGCGCGGCCGATCCGGTGCGCCGCACCCCGTGCGTGCGCAGCATGAACGCCTCCCAAAACGCCAGGTAGAAACGGCGCCGCTCTCGGCGATCGTAGGGAAATCCCGTAGCGAGCAGCGCACGCTCGAGCGCCGGCGTGCGGGTCACCCGGATCGGTTTCCCATTGAGCCGCGCACCCTTGCCGCGATTTGCCACGAACAGTTCCTTCTTGAAGGCGTCGAAAATTACCGCGGTGTGCAGCCGTCCCCGCTTCTCGTATGCGATCGAGACGCAGAACTGCGGATAGCCGTGCGCGAAATTTGTGGTGCCGTCGATCGGATCGATGACCCACCGATGCTCGCTCGTATTCCCGCTGGCGCCGCTTTCCTCCGCCAGCACCGCATGCTCCGGAAAGGCGCGCCGCAGCACCTTGATCACTGCCGCCTCCGACTCCCGGTCGGCTTCGGTGACGAGATCGATCATGTTGCTCTTGCTCGAGATGCTGATCCGGTTGAGCCGCGCCAGATGGACGCGGCCGGCCGCGCGCGCCGCGCGCAGCGCCACTCGTTCGATTTCGCTGGTATCAGGCACCAGACGCAAGTTATGTCAGCGCGCCGCCTCATGCCAGCCCGTCCGTCCAAAATGTGTGAACAGACGGCTTCCTTATTCGGCCGCTGCGAACTGTTGGGCCGCCATCAGGCTCTGCGCGTACGGCATCAGAGTGGCGAAAAGGTTTACCCGCGAGTCGAGCGTCTTGCCGAGCCCGCTCAGCAGCCCCATCACGCGATTGACCAGCAACACGTCGGCCGGCACCTCGACGATCGGATTCGCCCGCAACGTTCGCGGCAGATCCTCCGAGAATTCCTCGACCAGCTCGCGATCGGCGTAGGCGCGGTTGCGCCGCACCGAGTTGCCCAGGAACAGGTTGGCCAGCATCAGCAGCGTCTCGGGTGAACCGTCGCGCGTGCGGAAGCCTAGGTCGTGGAAGGCCCGCACGATCGCGCTCCGGTCGGAGGTTAGAATCGCAAACGTCAGCCGCACCATCGCGTCGCGAAAGGCCCGCGGAAAATCCTTGGCCAGCCCGAAGTCGAGCAGCACGATCCGCGGTCCCGGCTGCACCAGGATATTCCCCGGATGCGGGTCGGCGTGGAAAAAGCCGTCGCGCAGGATCATCTCGGTGAAAATCTCGATTAGCTTCTGCGCGACCGCGTGCTTGTCGATTCCCGCCTGCTCCATCGCCGCGAGGTCGGTCACCTTAATCCCCTCGACCAGCTCCATCGTCAGCACGCGCCGCGTCGTCAACTCGCGGCATATGCTGGGTGTCACCACATCCTCGCGCCCCGAGAAATTGCGCGCGATCGTCTCGCAATTGCGCGCCTCGTTGAGGAAGTCGAGCTCCATCGGAACATACTTCAGCAGCTCGCGCGCGATAATCCGGAAGTCGAAGTCCGGCTCGAGCAGTGCCAACACGCGTAAGGTGAACATCAGGTTGCGCAGGTCGGCGCGCACAATCCCCTCGATTCCACGATACTGCACCTTGACCGCGCATCGGCGCCCGTCCGCCGTCCGCGCCACATGAACTTGCGCGAGCGAAGCGGCCGCCAGCGGACGCGAGTCGAATTCGGCAAACGCCGCTTCGATCGGGCGGCCAAGTTCGCGCTCGACCTGCGCCCGGATCTCCTCGAACGGATGCGGCGGGACGCGGTCGTGCAGGCCGCCCAGCGTCGTCACCCATTCATCGGGCAGAATATCCGCGCGCGTCGCGATAAACTGACCGGCTTTGATCAGCAAGCCCTCGAGCCTGAGCGAGGCTCGGTAGAGGGCGCTGGCAGCCCGCAAGTCCTGCCGGCGGTAGCGCTCTTCTTTGCGCGCGTTGCTGACGTAGCGCGACCAAAGCTGTACCGTCTTGTAA
>JASHZA010000023.1 GCA_030042765.1 Candidatus Binataceae bacterium
CCGCCGTGAGATCGGAGGCGCCACGCCCCAGGGTGGTTATATCGCCCTTCGAATCGACGCCCTGGTACCCGGCAACAACCACGATACTGCCGCTGTCAAGCGCTTCGGTGATACGGCCGCACTCTACCGATTTGATTCGCGCCGCGCCGTGGCGCGAATCCGTGGTAATTCGCAGTTGATGAGCCAGGAAGGATACCGTCGGATAGCCTAGGGCCTGCAGTCGAATCGCCAGCAGTGCAGCCGACACCTGCTCGCCGGTCGCGACCAGGACGTCGGTCTCACGCGCGTTAGGTGAATCACTCAACTGTTCGGCCAGTTGGAACAGTCGATTGGTCTCACCCGCCATCGCCGAAACAACGACCACGACCCGATGGTGCTGCTCATGTGTACGAATCACGCGGTCTGCCACGGCCTTGATACGCTCGACGGATCCGACCGAGGTGCCGCCGTACTTCTGAACCAAAAGAGCCACAGATCAGCTTCCTGCCCCGAGCATGGAGCAAACCGTCATCATGCGTGGAAATTAAGGACTAAACTAGAAGTTGCCGCCCAAAAGTCACGCGGCTTCGATCAAATCCGCGCATCATTCGATGAGCTGCATACCAACAGCGATTACGTAGGCAAAACAACCAAATGCGCTGAAGAAAAGTAATGTGCTAAGTCCGCTTTGCTCTGAGCGTGACCCGCTGTACACACCTAAACCGGAAGCTGCCAGCGCAATCAATATGCGGGTCATTAACGCAAGACTTCCCCAGTAAATCAGAGCCAGATGAGGCAAGCTGAAAAGGGCGTCAACTGCTTCAGAAAAGAATGCTGGCATACATGAAACGTTAGCAGAATCCCGCCGCTCGCAAAAGAAGCAATTTCTTCCTTTAGCATGCTCTGACATGCTCAACCGCCAGAATGGTTAAAATTTGGCAAAATCCGGCGTGCTGAACCGGTGAATTAGCTTTTCGAGAAGACTGGCATAGCGGAGGCCGATCGCAGCGAACTCTATCCGGCGGCGGCTCGCCGATTCGTAGCTGATTCGGATGGTCAGACGGTCAAGTGTGTCGGCCTCTTGCAATCGTTCGAACCACTCAACCGCAGCGATCGCGTCGGAAAAGAGGTATTCACGGAGACCGAGCTCGTCCAGCGCGACGCTTTCGAGCCTGTAGAGGTCAATATGATAAAGTGGTATGCGCCCGCTGTGCTCCTGGATCATAGTGAACGTCGGGCTCAGAATCTGTTCCTCGCGAAGGCTCAGGCCACGCGCCATGCCCTTGATGAAGCAGGTCTTACCCACGCCGAGCTGACCTTCGAGCGCGAGCAGTTCGCCCCCGTGAAGCATCGAAGCAAGTCGTCGGCCCCATGCCTTTGTCTCTCGGCTCGAGCCGCTATCGACCACAAATTTGAGGGTTTCCACAGCTTGCCCCGTTTTCCACCGGCAGCCGGCAGCGGAGTTATTATAGATATCAACGCCAAAGGGCGCCAACCGTGGACGGTAATTCGTCTGCCACCTCGCTGGCAAGGTAGCCGACTGGACCCAGTCGAGCAGCAAGACGGTCTGCCGCGCAGCCGTGAAGAAACACGCCGAGTTCGAGCGCGTCGGCCGGGTTGAGACCCTGACCAAGCAACGCTCCGACGATGCCGGAGAGGATATCTCCCATCCCAGGAACCGCCATTCCAGGGTTCCCGCTCGAATTTATGTCGATCTTCCCCTCCGGTGATGCGATTACACTGCGAGCGCCCTTCAGGAGCACAACTGCTCCTGTCGTTGCGGCGAGCCGTTTAGCCGCGCTTATCCGGTCGGCATTAACAGCAGCGGACGAAGAGCTCAATAGACGTGCCATTTCTCCAGGATGAGGTGTGAGAACAACGGGACCTGACGCCGACTTGACGATGGTCGGACCAATTTTGGACAGAACGTTGAGACCATCGGCATCGATTAGCAGCGGCCGACCCGGCTGCGCGCCCTTCTCAATCAGCCATTTGACCAGCAGGGTGCTGTCGTCGCTGGCACCGAGCCCTGGTCCAACGACCAACGCCGTCTTGCCTCCGATCAGCGTTTCCAAATGAGCGATGGTCCCAGCGGCATCGAAATGACCGTCGCGGCTCGGCATCGGTTCTGTCATCAATTCGGCCTGGCCGACCGCAACAATCGATGCAACGGCCTCAGGAATCGCAGCAGTCACCAGACCGGCGCCGCAGCGAAGCGCGCCGCGCGAGGTCAAAATCGCCGCGCCCGATTTGCCGCGCCCGCCGGCAACAATCAGGAGATGGCCGTATGTTCCTTTGTGGGTGTTGGCCGCGCGCGGCCGCAGCAAGTCGGCGGCGTCGGTACGTTGGATCATGCGGCCGCATGGAGCGACGTCACGCAACGCCTCGGGAACGAAACCGATATCCGCAATTTCCAGTTCACCACATAACCCCGCTCCTGGATAAGAGACATGACCATATTTGGCATAGCCGAATGTCACGGTGGAGACTGCCTCGACAGCCGCCCCCATCACGGCGCCCGTATCGGAATTCACACCCGAGGCGATGTCGACCGCGAGTTTTGGTACACCCCGAGACAAACCGAGGCGATTGATTGTTTCGATCGCATGGCGCGGAAGACCTTTTACTTCAGCATTGAGGCCGGTCCCGAAGATCGCGTCGATTACCACGCCCAGCTTCGCTCCGGCGAACGCTGCGTCGAACTGGCTCTCGTCCATGACCTCATGTACCACGCCGCCCCTACCAGCAAAGTCGGCGTGGGCACGCGCGGCATCGCCCTTGAGTTCAGCCGCCCGCGCCAGCAGCACGACACTGACCTTCTCGCCAGCATCGAGCAGCACCCGCGCAGCTACGAACCCGTCCCCACCATTGTTGCCCTTGCCCGCAACGACGAGCACCCCGGCAGCCATCATGTCGGGCCACAGGCGCGCAACGGCGCGCGCTACTTCCTCGCCCGCACGGGTCATCAACGAGTACGAGGGCACGCCGTACTTGACCTGACAAAGGTGGTCGAGTTCACGGCTCTCTGCGGCGGTCAATAGAATCATCTGCGATCCTGCGGAGTCTGTAACGCGCCACCCATTCTCTGCTCTCTGGATCCCGGAGCTGGTTCAACGCCGACGCGCAAGCGTTCGCCGGTTAATCAAAGTGTTCATCTCACGCACTGCGCGGACCATCCCGACAATTACCGCCCGGGCAACGATCGAATGTCCGATATGAAGCCAGGAGAGGCCTGGAATCGCGGCGACCGGTGCGACGTTGCGATAGTTCAGACCATGACCCGCATTGGGTTTGAGGCCATGCGAGCGGGCGAACTTCGCCGCAGCGCCAAGCTTCTCCAGTTCCGCGCGAGTTTGGATGCTAAACGCTGCATCCGTGCTGTGCGAGCGCGACCCCAGCTGAGCGGCCTTGGCCAGATCCGCATCGGCGAGATTGGCGTAGGTCCCGGTGTGAAGTTCCACAAAATCCGCCCCAACCGCCGCCGCGGCCTCAAGTTGAGAGGGCTCCGGGTCGACAAACATGCTGACCCCGATTCCGGCCCGCTTGAGCCGCTCCACGATCGGCGCGAGCCCGTCCTTCAACCCCGCCACGTCGAGCCCGCCTTCGGTAGTCAGCTCCTGGCGCCGTTCGGGCACAAGGCAAACTTCATGTGGCTGGAGCTCGATCGCGATTTCGACCATCGCGGGTATGGGGGCCATTTCCTGGTTGAGAGGGATTTTTATCGCTTTGCGAATACGGAAGAGGTCATCATCCTGGATATGGCGGCGGTCCTCGCGCAGATGGACGGTTATCGCGCTCGCGCCAGCGCGCTCCGCTGCGAATGAGGCCTCGACCGGATCCGGGTAGGCCGTGCGCCGGGCCTGCCGCAGGGTCGCGATATGATCGACATTAACGCCGAGCTTGAGCATCGTGAGCGGCGGTGAGCGGCGGTTTACGCTCCGGCCCGTTTGCGAATCGCGTCGCCTATCTCGCTTGCAACCGCCGCGATTTGTGCCTGATCCTCACCTTCCACCATCACCCGCGCGAGCATCTCGGTGCCGGAGTAGCGCACCAGCAACCGCCCCCTCCCGGCCAGGCGCCCCTCGGCATCCGTAATCACACGCATCACCTCGGGCATCTCGGCGAGTGGGACGCGATCGCGCACCTTGACGTTTTCGAGAACTTGCGGCACACGGTGCATTGCACGGAGTTCACTGAGCGGCCGCTGCGTCTCCATCATGTATGAGAGCACCAGCAGCGCGCTGATCAGACCATCGCCGGTGGTGGAATAGTCCATCAAAATCACGTGGCCCGATTGCTCGCCACCGAGGTTATAGGAGTTGGAACGCATCTCGCGCACCACTGCCGGATCACCTACGTCGGTGCGGACGAGACGTATTCCCTGGCCCGCGAGGGCAAGTTCGAGCCCGTAGTTGCTCATCACGGTGGCCACGACGGTATTGCCCTGCAAACGGCCCTCACGAGCCATCCTGCATCCCATCAGCGCCATTAAATCGTCGCCGTCAAACACCTCCCCGCGCTCGTCGACCAGCATCGCCCGGTCGCCATCGCCGTCGAGCGCCACGCCGACATTGGCGCCTGTGCGAATCACGGTTTGGCGCAGCTTCTCGAGATGGACCGCGCCGCAGCCATCGTTGATATTCTTGCCGTCGGGATCGACGCCGAGCGCAACCACGTCGGCGCCCAGCTCCTCAAGCGCGTCAGGGCCCACCTTGTAAGCGGCGCCATTGGCACAATCAATTGCGACCTTAAGTCCTTCGAAAGTCAGGCTGCGCGGCAGGCAATTCTTGAGGAAGACGAGGTAACGCCCGATCGCGTCATCGATTCGGGCCGCCTTTCCGATGTCTTCGGCAGCCGCCCGCGTATGGGCAAGCGCCTTGTCGTTAAAGACGAGTTCCTCGATCCCCCGTTCAATATCATCATCGAGTTTGAAGCCATCACGGGAGAAAAACTTGATGCCATTGTCCTCGAAGGGATTGTGCGACGCGGAAATCACCACACCCGCATCAGCGCGCATGCTGCGGGTAAGAAAGGCTATGCCCGGTGTCGGCAAAGGACCGACGAGCCATACATCCGCGCCCATCGAGCAGATACCCGATGCCAGTGCAGTCTCGAGCATGTAGCCAGACAGCCGGGTGTCCTTGCCGATCAGAATCCGGCGATGACGACCCTGCGAATTCTTGAAGACATAGGCGAGCGCGCGTCCGAGCTTGAGCGCGGTCTCCGAAGTGATGGGTTCCACGTTGGCGACGCCGCGCACGCCATCGGTGCCGAAGAGTCTATTGCGCCTGGTATTCAACTGTTGGCCGCCTCTCCTTATACAATCTGACCGTGGCCTTGGCCGGAAACTGCCGGACTAACTCGAGGCCCGCAGGTAAAGCCACTTGCACCCCGAGAGTGTGCAGACCGGGAGTCAGAGCATCGGCTTCGACATAAACCGAATTAGACAGGTCGAGTTTGGCTAGGTCCGGCTGCGGACCGCGCACGATGACGATGGCGTGCGTCGGCTCGACCTTGAACCTCCAGTCGCTGTCGCGGACGGAGATCGTGAGGTCGCGGAACTCGCGGTCGGCGATAGCCGGCGCGACCGACACTTTGGCAGTCACCTCATCCGGGTCAGCTCTGATGTGGTCGGCTGGCAGGTTGAGACCAACGACATTGATGGCACTCGTGGCGAGGCCGCTCACATCTACCGGTTCTGTGTCCACCTGCTCGAAACGTGCCAACTCCTTGCTCGGTCCCCTGAGCGTAATGGTCGCGGGTGTGATTTCGCTAACGGCGAGTCGGTAACCCTCTGCAACTTTGCCGGTGGTCACCAGGTGCACCGGCAGGCTGCGGGCAACGATACGATCGATATCGAGAACGATTTGCGACGGCAAAATGCTCTCGACACTGGTCTGACGAGGCACCGCAAAAGCATCCGGTCCGATCTTGAACGAGGCCTGACCGATGCTGACTCCGGCCAAGTCCATCCGCAACGCGATTCGGCTCGGGTCGATCAGCGACAGTAGCGTACGCGGCCCGGAAACTTGGATGGTGACGATTTCGGGATGTTGGTTGACGATCACGAAGCCACGTGGCAATCCGCGGTACACGATCGGCACCGTGAACTGCTTGAGGGATTCGTGTTGGCCGGCGTTGACGAAGATCCACAGCCCGATCGCAAGCCCCAGCGAGATTACGCGCAATCCCATGTTGCGGCGCAATCGATCGCGCAGCGCGGCCGGCGAATAGCTGCGCCGGACCCTGGCCGGAGCAGTCTCCGCTGGGGTCGGGCTTGTGCGATCTTTGAGCGCGGGCGACGACACGTCAGGTCAACTCCCGTGAACCCCTAACGGTTCCTTTTCCGGTCGGAATTG
>JASHZA010000306.1 GCA_030042765.1 Candidatus Binataceae bacterium
ACCCTCGATACCCTTTTCCAGCTCGACGAAGGCCCCGTAGTCGGTAACGCTCACGACCTTGCCGCGGAAACGCGCGCCCACCGGATAGGCTTCGCTGACACGGCTCCACGGATCGGCCATGATCTGCTTCATGCCGAGCGAGACGCGCTCGCGCGCCGGATCGTACTTGAGCACGACCACCTTGACCTTGTCGCCCACCTTGACGACTTCAGAGGGATGCTGCAGCCGGCCCCAGGCCATGTCGGTGATGTGCAGCAGGCCATCGATTCCGCCGAGGTCGACGAAGGCCCCGTAGTCGGTGATGTTCTTGACCGTGCCTTCGAGGATGATGCCCTCCTCCAATACCTTGAGCGTCTGCTCCTTGAGCGAGGCGCGTTCGCGCTCGATCACGCTGCGGCGCGAGACCACCACGTTGCCGCGAGCGCGGTTGAACTTGAGAATCTGGAAGCGCCCGCGCTGGCCGACGTAACGATCCAGGTTGCGCGCAGGCCGCAGATCCACATGCGAGCCGGGCAGGAAGGCCGGCACCCCGATATCAACCTGCAGGCCACCCTTGACCTTGCCGAGGATCACGCCTTCAACCGGAGTTTCGCTTTGGAACGCGCGTTCGAGCTCGCGCCAGACTTTGTACTTCTCCGCTTTGGCGTGTGAGAGCATCACAGTACCGTTCTCGGTCTCGGTACCCTCGAAGTAGACATCAACCTCGTCGCCTTCCTTGATCGCGACCTTGCCTTCGTGATCCAGGAACTCGGCGAGTGGCACCTGCCCCTCGCATTTGTAGTTGATGTCGATGATTACGTTATCGCGGGTGATGAGAAGTACCGTGCCGGAGAGCACGTCACCTGGGCGTGGCGCGCGCAGGCTCTGTTCCATCAGCGACTCGAAATCATTCGTTCCTCCGTTCGTTTTGTCAGACAAGTCTTTCTCCATTTAGTGGGACCTTCCGGGCACTCCGAGGCTATTGCAATCCATACAAGGGAGCTAGGTTCGTTTCAAGTCCTTTTCGCCGCGCCTAGCTTGATCGATCCGCAACTTCATCGCGTCGACCACTGCGCTGACGCTAAGCGCGGTCGCGTCGATCTCGATCGCGTCGGGGGCGCGGCGCAGCGGCGCCAGCTCGCGCTCCTGATCGCGCCGGTCGCGCTCGCGCAACTCTGCGAGAACTGCGGCGAACGTCACGCGCTCTCCCCTTGCCGCGAGTTCGGCGAAGCGGCGCTGCGCGCGCACGTTAACGTCGGCCGTAAGGAAAAACTTGAACTCGGCGTCGGGAAAGATCGCGGTGCCGATATCGCGGCCCTCCATCACGATCCCACCGTCGCGCCCCGCGGCCCGCTGCGCCTCCCGCATCCGCGCCCGCACGACCGCCAGCGTCGAAAGGCGCGAGGCGAGATCGCCGATGGCTGGTGCGCTGACCTCGCCGCTGACGTCGCGGCCGTCGAGCAGCACGCGCTCGCCGTCGAAGGTGATCGAAACCCTCTCGAGCATCGGCGCCAGCCGCTCCGCCAGCGCGGGATCATCCGGATCGATTCCGCTTGCGCGCGCCGCAATCGCCACCGCGCGATACATCGCGCCCGTGTTTAGATAGGCAAACTGCAGCAGGCGCGCCAGTGCACGCGCTACTGTCGACTTGCCGGCGCCGACCGGTCCGTCGATCGCGATCACCGGCCGCGGGCGCGCCGTCATCCGATCCATTGGTTACGCTCCGCAGCCTCGTACTTCGAACCTTGCCGGGGCGTCACTTGACCCGCTCGCGCATCCGGCGGCCCTGCTCGAACAGGCGCACGAGTCCATCCCCGTCGGCGGCTTCGACCGCGCCCGCGAACTGATCGAATGCGCCCCGGTACAGCGCAAGCGCCTGCAGGATCGCTGCGCGGTTGGTAAGGCAGATATCGCGCCACATCTCGGGAGACGACGCCGCTATCCGTGTGGTATCGCGCAACCCCCCGGCGCCGAATCCCGCCGCCCAACGCCCGTCGACCTGCTCGTCGGCCAGTGCGGCGCCCAGTGCGCTTGCAACGATCTGCGGCAGGTGGCTCGCGCGGGCCAGGATCGCATCGTGCACCTCGGGCGCCATCCGCTCGACCTGCGCTCCCGTCGCACGCCACAAAGCCTCGATTTTCTCCACCGCGGCGGGCGTGCTGCGCGCCGATGGCGTCACGATCACTCGGCGTCCGGCAAACAGCTCCTCGGCCGCCGCGCCCGCCCCGGTGGTCTCCTTGCCGGCGACCGGATGCACCGCGACCAGCGCCATCGCGGGACCGAGCAGCGGCTCCAATTCATGAACCACCCACGACTTGACGCTGCCGACGTCGGTGACCACTGCGTCCGCGGGCAGATGCGGCGCCATCGCCGCGAGGGTCGCGGGAAAAGTCATTACCGGGGTCGCCAGCAGCACCAGATCGGCGCCACGCGCGGCTTCGGCAGGGTCGCGCGTCGCGCTGTCGACCAGCCCGCGCGCCAGCGCGACGTCGAGGTTTGCCTGCGTGCGGCCGAGTCCGACCACGCGTCCGGCCAGGCCCAGCCTGCGAACGGTGAGCGCGAGGGATCCGCCGATCAGGCCGACCCCGCAAATCGTTAGTTGACGGAAAAGCTGGGACATCAGGCGGTGGCTAATACCTTGGCGAGTGCTGATACAAGTTGGCGGTTCTCGGCTTCGAGCCCAACCGTGATCCGCACGTGCCGCGGCAGCCCGTAGCCGCCCATGGGCCGCACGATCACACCGAGCTTGAGCAATTCCTCGAACACCCTGCGGCCGTCGCCGACCTCGGCCAGGACAAAATTTGCATGGCTGTGGACATAAGCGATCCTGAGCCGGACGAATTCGCCTTCAAGATAGCTCATTCCTTCAGCGTTGACTCGCAGCGTGTTGCGGACGTGCTCCTCGTCGTCCATCCCGGCGATTACCGCGGCCTGGCCCAGTGAGGTGACGTTGAACGGCTGGCGCACGTTGTTGAGCATCTGGATGATGTCCGGACGCCCCACAGCGTAACCGACGCGCAGGCCGGCCAGGCCGAAGATCTTCGAAAAAGTGCGCATGGTCACGATAAGCCGCTTGCCGTCATGATACCGGAGCGAATCGGGATAGCCGGGATCGTGCACAAATTCGAAGTAGGCTTCGTCCGCGACGATCACGACGTGTTCCGGCAGCTGCTCGAGAAAGCTCTCCCATTCGGGCCGCCGATAGATCGTCCCGCATGGATTGTTGGGGTTGTCGAGGAACACCAACCGCGTGTTTCCATCGATCGCGCCAGCAATGCGCTCGAGGTCAAATCTGTATCCGGCCTTCATTGGTACCGCACGCGCCTCGCCGCCGGCGGCTGCGGTTGCCAGTGCATAGATCGCGAATCCGTGCTCTGAAAAAACCGCGTTGAGGCCCGGCCGTAAAAGCAGGAATCCAAGCAGATTCAGCACCTCTACCGAGCCCGAGGCCATGAAAATGTGGTCGGCACTGACGTTATGGCGAGCCGCTATCTTGTGTCGCACCGCCCAGCAAGATCCGTCCGGGTAACGGTTGAGTTCATTCAACGCCGCGCGCACCGCCGCCAGCGCCTTGGGCGACGGCCCCAGCGGATTTTCATTCGAGGCAAGTTTTACCGGCTCCAGGCCAAGTTCGCGCTGGACCTCTTCGATAGGCTTGCCCGGCTCATACGGTTTGAGCGCCGCGACTGACGGCAGAACCAAATCTTCGGCTTTGATCAAGACAGGTCGACCTGCGGCTGACACTATCAGGCGGTAGCCGCCCCTGCTTCAGGATACGATCCGAGCACCTTTAAGAAAAGGGCCCTTCGCCTGAGTGAGCGCAGCGCGCGGCTGACCCTGAGATCGTCGCAATGGCCCTGAAGGTCGACGAAGAATAGGTAAGCCCACGGGCGTTCGCGTTGTGGCCGCGATTGAATCATCGTCAGGTTTATCCGCTCACGCGCGAACAGACTGAGCGCTCCGTGCAGCGCCCCCGCCCGTTCGGGCAACGCGAACAACAGACTGGTCTTATCGGCGCCCGAACGCGGTACCGGCTCGCGCCCCAGCACCAAAAAGCGCGTGGTGTTCTGCGCCACATCCTGGATATTCTCGGCAATCAGTTTGAGACCGTAGGCCTCCGCGGCTGCCGCCGAACAGATCGCGGCGCAAGCGGGTTCTTCAGCCGTGCGCTTGGCCGCCAGGCTGTTTGACGACACGGCCTCGAGCTCGCAGCCAGGGAAATTGGCGGTGAGGTATTCGCGACATTGCCCCAGCGATTGCTGATGGGACAGGATCTTTCGAATCAGCGCGGGGTCGCCCTGGCGCGACATCAGGGCGTGCCGGATCGGAAGCAGAATCTCGCCGATTATCACCATCGGCGTGTCGATCAGCATGTCCAACGTCAGCCCGACGGAGCCCTCGGTGGAATTCTCCACCGGAACCACCCCATAGTCGGCGCGCCGATTGTCGAGCGCCTGGAACACCGCGGCAATCGAAGGCTCGGGCACGAAGTTGGCGCTGGCGCCGAAGCGGCCGCGGGCGGCTTCGTGTGAGTACGTGTGTTGGGGCCCGAGGTAGGCGACCCTAATCGTACGCTCGAGCGCAGTGCAGGCGGATATAATCTCGGCGAAGATATGCCGCAGATGGTCGGCGCTGAGCGGCCCTGGATTGTGCGCCACCACCCCCTCGATCACCTCGCGTTCGCGCGCCGGCTGATAGACTGGAGTACCGCCCGCCTGCTTCAAATCGCCGATCGCCTTGGCCAGCCGCGCGCGCTCGGAAAGCAATGCCACCAGCTTCAAGTTGATTTCATCGATCCGCTTGCGCAGATCGGCCAGTTCGCCCACACCTTTGCTGGACTTTTTTGACGAAGCCGTTGCCATCGCGGGCGAAAGGGTAAGCCTATCGAGCGACCCTTTTCAACGCCGGCAGCGGACGGATCTCGACGAAGGCCGCGCCGATCGCGGCGAGCCTGGCTTCGCGATGGCGCCGCAACGCCGCCGGCCGCATCCGCGCGAGCCTGCCCAGATGCCGGGTGACCGCTGCGCCCAACGTTCGAATCGCACGCGCGGGTTCGCGATGCGCTCCGCCGGCCG
>JASHZA010000307.1 GCA_030042765.1 Candidatus Binataceae bacterium
CCCAACTTCGACAGCTACACGGAAAAGGAACTTGCCGCAGGTGCCGGGCGGTCCGGCGATACATTCTCCGGTCGCGGGTTCGTAATAGGCATTATGGGTTTGGCACATGAGATATCGTCCCTGCTCGGCGAAAAACTGATTGTCAACCCAGTCCATCGCCATCGGCACGTGACGGCATCGATTAACATAGGCGTGGAAATGACCGTGGTAGTTGACGACGAAGCATTCCTCGTCGACCCCGCGGATGGGCAGCATGAATTTCATTGATTCGCCCGGCTTGAGCCGTCGCACTCGGCCGACCCGGTAACGAGTCAAGCGCGATCTGTCGGGATTTTGAGCGTGCGACCGCCCTAAAGCAGCGCCACGATACTCGTCGTCCTTTGGCATCGTCCGCGTAGTGTCCTCCGGGCTTATACGGCGAGTAAACAGCCGACCCCATCAATCTTAACATGAACGGCTTGATGCCTTCTGACAAAGCTCTTAGCATCGAGGTGGGGTCAAGGAAGTTGATTGAGAGGCCAAAGATCCGGCCGGTCGAGGCGTTCCCGGTTCAGCAGGAGGGTCAGACCTATGTTGTACTGCGGGATCCGACCGGAGTCGCCCCCGAACCGATTATGATCGGGACCGGTGCGTACTTTCTGGTCACGCTCTTCGACGGCAGCAACACGTTGCTCGATCTTCAGGCTGCGTTCACGCGTCGCTTCGGCGATCTTCTTCCTTCAGAGCACCTCCGCCAACTGATCGAGGGGCTCGACCGGGCGCACTTTCTGTATTCGCCCGCGTATGAGGAGCGGGTGCGACAGATGCGCGAGGAGTTCGAGCTCAATCCGCAGCGGCCTGCGGCTTTAGCCGGGCTCGCCTACGAGAGTGACCCGGTACGGCTGCGGGAGGAAATCGCAGGATTCTTCCGCCGACCCGGGGCACCTGGCGAGATTCCGTCGCCGCGCAACGATGGCGCGCCATTGAGCGGCTTAATCTCGCCGCATATCGATCCCCGGCGTGGCGGAGCCGCATACGCACACGCCTATGGCGAACTGCTGACGCGCCCGCGCCCGGAGTTGGTCGTTGTTCTTGGCACGTCGCATTACGCGAGCGGACCTGAGCTCTTTACGTGCACACGCAAGGATTACGTGACTCCGCTTGGCACGGTCGCCACGGATAGTGAATTTGTCGATCGGTTGGCCGGACACTACGGGGAAGGCGACCTGTTTGCCGCGGAACTGCTCCACCGCAACGAACATTCGATCGAGTTCCAGGCGCTCTTTCTGGCGTGGGCACTTGGGACGTCCGGCTACAGGATTGTTCCCATCTTAGTGGGATCTTTTCACGAAATGGTGGAAAGCGGCGAGACACCAGCCTACGACATCCGGGTTGCCAGCTTTATCGAGGCCCTGCGCGCCGAACTCGCGAACGAACAGCGGCGGGTCCTGATCCTGGCGGGCGTCGATTTCGCCCACGTCGGTAGGAAGTTTGCTGACAATTTTGCCGCGGACGAACGGGTAGCCCAATGGGTCAAGAGCGAAGACTTGGCGTTGATCGAAAATATCAAACGTGGGGACCCGGACGGATTTTTCGCTGATATTCTGAAGGACCGTGACGCGCGCAAGATATGCGGCCTTTCCCCGATGTACACGCAGCTCGAGTTGCTGCGCGACCATCCTGGACGCCTCCTTCTCCACGATATCGCGATGGAGCCGCAGACCGAATCTGCCCTTTCATTCGCGAGCATCGCAATCGAATGATTCTTTACTGGTGTTTCTCCAGGAACGCCCGTACCCGCTTGACCGCCTCGGTCGCGGCTTCGGGTGTCTTCCATTCCGGCACGAACTCGAGATTAGGCGCCAGCTCCGCGATTTCGCGTGAAATTGGTGCTGGATGGTAAATGTCGTCGCCTGCGAGCACGATCAGGGGCGTTTGGCACGACCGCACGAAGTCGCGCGACACCGAGAATACGAAATCGCCTCCATACATCGTTTCGCGAAAGGCCGTCATCGCCGCATCGGTCAGCTCCGCGCGTTCCCGCTTCAAGTCCTTTGCCCAACCGTCAAACATCTCGCGGAAGGCCTCCCGATTATTCGCGGTGAGGCCAATCGGATTTTGCAGGACAGCGGCGCTCACTCGCCCAGCCGCTTGCTTGATGATGCTCAGGCAATAGGACGAACCAATACAGCCACCCATCACGTGGCACCGCTGGATACCGAGATGGTCCAGCAAGGCGAGATGGTCCGCGGTATAGGTGTGCCAACCGTCCGCTGCGCTGATCGGCCCGTGCGAAGCGCCTGCATTGCGCTGGTCCATCGCGATCACCCGGAAGTCCGCGGCAAATTCAACCGTCGGATCGAACGGGCTCCGATGCCAGAAATCGATCGCGGATCGCATTCCGCCCGGCGCGAACAGCAGTAGCGGATAGCCCGAACCAAATTCCTCGTAGTGGAGCGAGATTCCTGCGCGCTCGAATACCGGCATGCTGTCCTCCTGGCGGCCGGCCGGATGCCGGCCTGCGATTCAGCCGCTCATTACGTTCGCTCTAACTTCAAAGTGCCGCGAGCGCAAGCTTCGATGCGGTCGGGCGTCCGTCGCTTTCCATCGCAAAACGTTCAAGTCGTCTGCAAGTTGGTGATTCAGCCGAAGAAAAATCCCCTCGCGCTCACCAGCGCGAATATATGATGTATGCAATACCGGCGATCGATATCAGGATCGTCGGGTTGATGTGCCGCCACAGGAGGATTCCCATGGTTGCGGCCGCAATCGCCGCTCCCATCACGTTCAAAATCGACAAGCGGGCGATCGCGTACGTGCCCGAGATCATCAAGCCGATCGCAACCGGTGCCAGACCGCGCTGCGCCGCGGCTCGCCAGGGCGACCCGGCAAACCGCGCCCACAGCCGATTGGCGAAAAATGTCAGGATACAATCCGGCAGAAAGAACGCGAGTCCCACCAGCGCGGCACCAGCCGCCCCGGCCTCCCGATAACCGATCACCATCACCATCAGCATGTTCGGTCCGGGCGCGACCTGGCCGAGGCTGTAGATATCGCGGAATTGCTTGTCGCTTATCCAGTGAAACTGATGTACCGTCATCCGCTGCATTTCCGGCAGCACTGCGGTACCGCCCCCGACCGCAAGGATCGACAACAGCGCGAACACCCAGGTCAGATTCACCAGCTTGTTCATCGGTTGCGCCCGATCAATGCCGCCAGTGCGCCCGGTGAGAGAGCAGGCGCTCGCGCAAATGGGCGAAGCGGTGGACCGCGGCCCCCGCATGATCCCGCGGACGGTAATACCAGATCGCAAGCGGACCGATGGTCAGGAGGACCCAGACCAGTGACAGCTTGAGCAGGCTTACCGCAGCGAAAGTCGCCACGATAAACACCACATCGGATATGCGCGCGAACTGCTTGTGGCCAAGCTGGAGCGTAACTGTAGACAGCAGGCCGACCGCCGCGGCCGCCACTCCGATGAGGAAGGCGGTGACGACAGGATTATGGCGCTGCTCGTTCCACAACACTCCCAGCGTCATCACGACGATCATCCCCGGCAATATCAGGCCGGATGCCGCGATCGCCGCCCCGGCAGCCCCTCGCAGGCGATCTCCTACGATCACGCTCATGTTGACCGAGTTGAGCCCCGGCAACGTTTCACTCAATTCGAGAGCGTCCAGGAATTCGTCATCGTCGAGCCATCGCTGCTGGTTCACGATATATTCGCGCAGGTAGGCGATCACGCCGCCGCCAAAGCTGATCGCACCCGCGATCAGGAACACTCTGAAAATCGCGCCCGAAGAGATCCGGGGCGGCTCCGCCTCACTCATGATTGGTGATCGGGGTCCTGCCCAACGCATAAACCATCGCGGTTTTGGTGGTGCCCATCTGAATCCAATCGGGCGCTTCGGTCTGCAGTTTGCTGAAAAACAATTCTGAGATCTCCCTGGGTTTGCCGTGCAGGCCGCCCGCGGACGGAAACTTGATCTGATATGCGTATTCGCCGCACAGATGGGCCTGGGTCATTCGATTGCGCCAGATCGCCAGCGTCGCTTTGGCTGTTACCTTGCCGCCAAAATCGATCTCCCCATAATTGACCAGCACTTCCTCGATCGCGACGCCGTTGACGACGACCAGCGCCGCTTTGAGCCGGGCCCCGGTCCGCTGCAAGGCCGGGAAGACTTGCGCAATGCTCTCGAAGTTCTGCGTCAGGATTGTGTTGGGAGTATCGAGCTCGCACGAATGTGAATAGATGGTCCGCATGCTCCCGAGCTTGCCATTTTGCATCAAGATCTCTTCTTTGAACTTGATCGTATTGAGGCAGGGGAGGAGCGGCCGTACATCCACCGCCTCGGCGGCCCCGCGATCGGGGCTGCGGAACTTGAGCGTGAGTTCGTGTTGAGACTGCGGCAGTCCCTTCTTGTAGAAAGTGCGCCGCCGCAAAATGAATCCTGCGTTGCACAGCCTGAACTTCGGCGTATCGAAGAACAGCACTTCGCGGATATGCGTCTCCATCGGTTTGCCGCGTTTGCGAAACTCGACGCCCAGTGATTTGGCGACGCGGCGTGCGATTTTCCAGAACTTGTGGAAGTGCGACGGCTTCGTGAAGTGGTCTGAGCGCAAGAGCAGCTTGTACTCGCGATAGGTAATCTGATCGGGCACGAGGACCGCTGGTGCCGTACCTTGTTGGTTGGATAGCTCAGTCATAGTGGACGGACGTCCGGGGTAGCTGAAAGATATCTTTCCGTGGAATTGGAACAAAGACAGGCGCTTCGATTTTCTCCGCTGCTCTTCGCCGCATGATTCCGTCCCGGGAGGCGCCAAACAGGGTGCGGGCCTTAAGCCTTGGTCACTGCTCGGAACATGCGTCCACAAAGATAACTCAACCGCGGCCCCCCGTCTTGCTCTACCCGCGCAGGGAGCCGGTGGGCTGGCAGACTAATGCGGAGGGCGAGCCCACGTCAAAAGCGCCGCTCTTGTGATTGACGACTTGAGGCGCAATAATTTGCGGTCCCGGTGGACGCATAGCTCAGCCCGGTTAGAGCGCTTGCCTCACATGCAAGAGGTCCCTG
>JASHZA010000308.1 GCA_030042765.1 Candidatus Binataceae bacterium
AGGCCGAACGTTCCGGCGAACGAATCTCGCTCGGTCCGCTGAGGCTCACGGCGGGAGGGCCCGCCGCGGAATTTGTGTTTCGCGGACCAGCAGCGGTAGTAGACGACGGCACGGCGTATCTCAGTGTGGAACACGCGCTGGCCAAAAGCCGGATCGAAACCGCGATGGAAGTCGCAGGATCAATCGCGATCGATTCCGCGGCGCAGAATTTCGACGATTTGCTTGCGCAACTCGAAAAGGCAATCGCTCAAGCATATCGGGAGGATGCCGGCCCGGCGGAAGCCGCCAACGCAGTGCCTCCGGTCGCGGTGTTTGGACGCTTGCGGGGGATCAGCGTCGTCGGCGGCCGGCGTCGTCCTCTGGACGCAGCCCTGCGTATCGGAATTTCGTTTACGGGGATCGGCCCGCAAAAGTTCCTTGCCCGACGGATGCTCTGGGCGAGTTTCGACGGAGATAACCGCCATCGCGCGCTCGAGCTGCGGGCACTCGCGCTTGAGGGTAAGGCCGAACATCGGATCGCCCGAATGCTGAACGCAGGCGGATGGGACGAATGCAGCGTCGAGGAATTGAACCTCGAGGTCGCCTCACCGCTTGTTCCGCCCGAGCAAATCAGCGCTCGGATGATCACGCCTGTCCAGCGGCAAGCCTCGATCGAGGGTAAGCCCGAAACCTTCCTGACCCTGTCGCGGCCGGGCCCCGACGGCACCCGCATTCACACCTCTTTGGGGTTTGCCTCCTACAGGATGGGCAACGCGAACGGGGCCGGGATGTTCGAGTACTCTCGGCGCTTTGGTATCGCCTCCACGCAGGTGCTGCCGAACGAAGCGGACAACGACTGAGAGCGCTACACCTGCTCTGGTCTCTCCGCACGTATCGTGGTGCCGGCATGATCGAGCGAAGCTGCCAACGCGATGAGCTGCTTCGCAAGCGGCGTCTCTGCGTGCTCTCGCACAAAGAACGTCCCGCGGTCGGAGCTTTCGGCAAAGCGAGGATCGAAGGGTAGCCGTTCCAGCATCGGCACACGAGCTTCCCGCGCGAGCGTGGCGAGCGCGCCTTGCGGCATCAGCGGACGCACCGAATGGCAGCCGTCGCAGCTAAAACCCGCCATATTCTCAATTATGCCGATGATCGCGATTGAACTGTTTGCCGCGAATTCGAGCGCCTCCTTCGCAGCGCGCGATGAGAGCTCCGAAGGATGGCTTATGACAACCAGACTCGCGCGCGGAACCAGGCGGGCAATTCGATAAACCTGTTCCAGCCCCGGCGCAAGGTCGATTAACAAAAAATCGAGCATGCCGAATCGTGTATTGGCGAGCAATCGCCGCAGGGTCGCTGAATAACCCAGCTCGACCAAGCCGCCATTGCCGCGAGCGGCCGGAGTCTCGTCGAAGTCCACGAAGCTCATCGGCGCCGGCTCACCCTCAGGCAGAAGGTTGCTGGCTGCAATGCGCAATCCGAGCGGTCCTGCTCCGGGTTCGATCCCTTCCATCGCCGGCATTCGCCGGAGAGGCTTCATTCCGAGCATCGCGACTATGCTGGGTGAATTCAAATCGGCGTCGAGGATCCCAACTTTGCGACCGGTCAGCGCGAGCGTTGCCGCCAGATTGACTGTGATCGAACTTTTACCGACGCCGCCACGTGCGCTGGCGAGAACAACGATCGCACCCACCCCTGCGAGATTCGCGTGCAGATGTGAGCCTTCCGCGAGTCGCGCATCGTCCGGCGCGTTTTCGCCGGTCTCGAAATCCCTAAAAATCCTCATCGAGTTCTTCGCACAGACACACAAAGCCGCACGGGTCTGCGATTGCTACGGCTGCCGCTACAGATTGCCCGGTTAACACCGTCAGGTAAAGACGGCCGAAACGTGGCGCCGATGGCTCACTTCCATCCGGCCCGGTACGCCCACCCGCAACTTGCCTGCCGTGTCAGATATTTTCTTCGTCGGCGTCCGTCGAACCAATCTTGCGGTAGGTATTTCGCTCGTCTTCGAAGCGGCGCTGCGACTTGGCCTCGCGCTCCTGATCCTGCTGACAATCGCGGCACAGGCGCGTGAACGGCATCGCGTCGAGCCGCTCCTCGGCGATTTCCAGACCGCACGACTCGCACACGCCGTAACTGCCCTCCTCCATCCGCTCGAGCGCGTCGTCGATCTGCTTGCTTTTTACACGCTCGCGGTCGGAGAGGATAAAATTGATCTCGCGGTCCCGCTCCTCGGACGCGAGATCGTAGGTGTCCATACCCTCGTCCTTGTTACCCTCGCGCTCCGCTTTGAGCTCCGAGTCGATTTCGGCCAGCAGCTTGGCCTTCATATCGACCAGACTCGCCTTGAGGTCGGCCAGAAACTTCTTTCGGTTTGCCGCCGCTGTTTTCTTTGGCATACGCGCCACCCTTTCCTAGTAAACGACCCCCCCTGTTACCTCCCCAACCAGATCATAGCTGAGAACCCTGTCGATCCTGGCGCGGACGAATTCGCCCGGATGGGCCTCGCCCTTGAGCAGCACCATTCCGTCGATTTCGGGCGCCTGGCCGGACGTTCGCCCGCGCATCCGCGTAGCGCGTCCTTCCGCTTCTCCCTCGACCAAAGCCTCGAGCTCGCGGCCAAGGAGGCTGCGATTCTTCCGTAGTGAAATTTCCGCCTGCAGCTCCATCAGAGCGGACCGCCTTGCGCGCTTGACACGTTCGGGAAGCTGGTCCGGCATATCGCACGCGGCGGTTTTTTCCTCGCGCGAGTATGTGAACACACCAACCCGGTCGAATTGTTCCTCCCGCACGAAATCGAGCAACCTCCCAAACGCCTGCTCAGTCTCCCCAGGAAACCCAACGATGAACGAGGTGCGCAGGGTCACCCCCGGAACACGCCGCCGAATTCGATCGAGCAGGTTTCGGAGCGCGGCGGCGGAGCGCTCGCGACGCATCGCCCGCAACACCTCGTCGTCGGCATGCTGAAGCGGCATATCGATATATTTAACCACTCGCGGCAGCTCTGCGATGGCCCCGAGCAACTCGTCCGTCACAAAATTCGGGTAGCAGTAGAGCAGCCGGATCCAGCGAAGCCCCTCGATTCGGTCGAGCCTGCCGAGCAGTTGCGCAAGCGAAGGGCGTAGCTCGAGGTCGCGCCCGTAGGCGGTCAGGTCCTGGGCGATAAGGTTGATCTCGCGGACGCCATCGGCCGCCAGCGCGCGAGCTTCGGCGACGATATCCTCCAACGGACGACTCTCGTGCGAGCCACGAATCTTCGGAATGATGCAGAAGGAGCACTTATGATTGCAGCCTTCGGAGATCTTCAGATAAGCGCTGATAGAGTCGCCGATTCTGACCCGGGGGGCGGCGGCTCCTGCCAGCAAATGGGCTGCCCCAGCGTAGGGAATGGGACGTAACTCGGGGGTTTCGGTGCGCCGCAGCAGTTCAGGAAGGTCCAGAAAATTGCCCGTGCCGACCAGAATGTCGACCTCCGGAAGCTGCTCGCGGAGCTCCGCGCCATAGCGCTGCGCGAGACATCCGGCTACCACGAGGCGGCGCCCCGCCGCCTGCCCCTTGATCCGACCTGCCTCCACAATCGCTTCGATCGATTCCCTTTTCGCCGCCTCGATAAAGGCGCAGGTGTTGACAATCAGTACCTGCGCATCGTCCGGGTCAAGGGTAATCTCGAAGCCGGCGCCTGCGAGTGCGCCAAGCATCAGTTCGCTGTCCGCAAGATTCTTGGGACAGCCCAAGCTCAGGATATGAACCTTTTCCATTACTGAAACGCCCGGCTGAGGGCATATATGTCTACTCGTGAGACCTCTTTGGTGCAATCACGTAATTTCATATTTGCCCCCTTGTTCACAGAAAAGTCTCTGCGGTCTCTCGCCCTCCCCCGACGGCCCTTAGGTCGAACCCGTGAGGAAGTCCAAAAACGAGGCTTGGTTGCGCAGCGCTCGCTCACCCCAAATCTCGTGTAAAGGTGTGGAATTAATTTATTGTTGCGAGCCCTGGGAGTTCACGATATCCGCTCCGGCCGGAACCGTGAACACAAACAGGCCGGACTCGAGCGCTAGATTCCGCTCGA
>JASHZA010000309.1 GCA_030042765.1 Candidatus Binataceae bacterium
GAATCCCCTTCAGACTCGCGTCGCAACGCTTCCCAACAAACGCGAGAAGAGCCGTTCGCGCTTTTCGCTTCGCCCCTGGTCCGCTCCCGTCATCTTTCCCACCAGCTCCTCCATCGCGCGCGTCAGCGATCCCGACCGGGCGACCTCCCACAAATCTGCGCCGCGCAACTCGACGCGATCGAGTGCTGCCTTGTCGGACGGAAGCTTCGCATAGATCGGCCCGCCCAGCGTCTGCGTAATTTGATCCTCGCCGATCGCATGACCCGCAACGAACTTGTTAAGGATGAAGCTCGGCTCCACCTGCGTGATTCCGAGCCGCCCATAAAGATCCTGAAAGCGCCCCGCCCCTCGCACGGCCCTTACTGTCTGCTCCAGCACGTAGAACAGGTTGTCCGAACGCTCCCACACCGCTACCGTCTTTTCGTCCACATAGCTCCCGCAGTCGACGACCACGAAATCGAATAGCTCGCGCATCAATCCAAGCGCGCTGACAACCGTCTCTTCCGGGAGAACTTCACTCTCCTCAATTCCACCTGGCGCCGCCAGCACATAGACCCCGGAGCCATGCTTGGTCAGCGCGGATTCCAGCTTGGCGGAGTCGAGCTGTCGCTCGCCTTCGCAAAGCGTCATGATCGACGAATGCACCTCGAGATTCAGGTAGACCGGCAGGTCGCCCGCCTGCAGATGCAGATCCATCAGCGCGACTCGCTTATCCAGTTTGTGACGCAGCGCCAGCGCAAGGTTCGCGGAGAGACTCGTCACCCCAACCCCGCCCGTATTGCTGATGACGGCGCAAATCGTCCCTCCGCTCGGATGATCCAACTGGCGGCGCGTCTCGTTGACCTTCAGCAGCGCGCGTGTGACCGCGCCCACCTCCAACGGCAGAAACAGCAGTTCGTCCGCGCCCGCCTGCAACGCCCGGCGCATCGCCGAGACTGACCGCTCATGCAGCGCCGCCAATACCGTCGGCCGCGGCAATCGCTTAGCGTACGCCTGCAGAACGTTCAGCGTGGTCGCATCCACGATCACCATCGCGATATCCGTCGACGCCGCGTCGGTGCGTTGCGGGAGATTTGCTGCAGACTCGACGATCTCGACGGGCGGATCGCTGACCGCCCTCAATACCGCCTGAACCTCCGCACACGCCCCTTCTTCCCCAATCAGCTCGACTCGAAGCGGACAGCCCCGCGCCGGATTTTCGATCGGTGCAAGACTGTGATCCGGGTTCAGCATCTCGTCTCCCTCTCCAACAGCCCTCGCACTATCTCCACCTCGTTCTCGATCTGCCCGAGCAGGGCCTGCGCAATCTCGAAATTCGCCTCCGCCGCGGCCTTTTCGACCGCGACGCAAAGCGACGCCAGATTCATTGCCCCCATGCTCGCCGACGTTCCCTTGAATCCATGCGCCTGCACCGCCAGCTCCTCCGCCTTTCCTTCAGCCAGCGCTCCGCGCATCGACGCGACCCCGGGCTCCAGACCGTCGAGAAACAGTGCTATCAGCTCCCGAAATTGCTCCGGATGGCCCGAGCCCACGGTCAGTTCTCGAAGCTCTTGCAACGCGCTGGTGTCGAGACTCTCGGAAGCCTTCGCTCCAACTTCCACCTACCAGCCCTCCAGACTGGCCAACGGAGCCAGGATGCCGACAGCCCCCATCGGCCGAAAGTTGCGTGAATTAGCCGAGCTATCTCACGCAAGAGACGTGCCCGCGACAAACCCCCATGCGACGCGCCGAAGGACCCGCTCTGTTGCAACAATGCAACCCGCGAGCGCCCACCACGATAAAGTGTTACCTGGATGCGACTACGCATTCCGGCCGCAGGACCGCTCCCGCCCACCGCTTTTCTCTTGACGCGCGGGCCGCTCGCACGACATATGACCGTTGTCATGTCGACTTCCCGCCCATTACTCACGGACGAGTCTCTTATGCCTCAATCCAATTCCCCCCGGCCCCGGCGCCCGCTCCAGGGTGTGCGCGTGATCGATCTAACCAAGATTGTTGCCGGTCCCAACGCCACCCGAATGCTCGCGACCATGGGCGCCGAAGTGATCCGCGTCGAATGGCACGACCAGCGCGCCCTCGATCTTCTGCGCGGCGTCCGTCCCCTCGTTGCCGGCGGCGACGGCGATAATCTCAATCGCAGTGGACTCTTCAATAACATCAATCCCGGCAAGTACGGCGTTACCCTCAACATGGCGCTTCCCCAGGGCCGCGATTTGTTTAAACAGCTCATCGCCAAATCCACCGTGCTGTGCGAAAACTACAGCCCCGGCCAGATGGACCGCTGGGAGCTCGGCTACTCCGAACTGCGCAAGATAAATCCGCGCCTGATCTACTTGCAGATCACCGGAATGGGAAAGTCCGGCACCTACGACAACTACGTCAGCGTCGGTCCCACCGCGCAGGCCCTCTCCGGCCTCACCCATATGTCCGGATTCCCCGAACCGATGCCGCCCGCCGGATGGGGTTACTCGTATCTGGATCACTCCACAGGTTACTACGGCGCGATCCTCGTTCTCGCCGCGCTCTTCAGAATGAAGCGCACGGGCCTCGGATGTTACCTCGACGCGTCGCAAACCGAGACCGGGATCATGCTCTCCGGCACCGCCGCGCTCGAAGCGCAACTCACCGGCAAGGCGACCACGCGCTACGGCAATCGGATGCACTCAGCCGACTGGGCCCCGCACGGCGCCTACCCGTGCCGCGGTACCGACGAATGGATCACCATCGCCGTTCAGAATGACGACCAGTGGCGTGCTCTCGGCGACGTTCTCGGCGCTCCGGATTGGACTCGCGACCCGCGCTTCGCGAACGCCTCCGGCCGCAAGGCCAACGAAGACGAACTCGATCGCCTGCTCGCCGGCGCCACCAGGCTTCGGGACCGTTACGATCTGATGGACCGTCTGCAGAGCCGCAAAGTCCCTGCGGGCGTGGTCCAAAAATCCTCCGACCGCGCCGAACGCGACCCTCAGTTGAAGCACCGCGGTTACTTCGTGCAATTGCCGCACAGCGAGATCGGTTCGTGGCCGGTGGAAGGCTTCCCCGCCAGGTTCTCCAACCTGACCGCCGACGTCGGCGGCCTTCCCGGCCGCGCCGCGCCCGTGATGGGCGAGGACAACGACTATGTCTATCGCGAAATTCTCGGCCTTAGCTCCGAGGAAATCGCCCGCCTGAAAGAGGATTGGATAATTTGACTACTGATGCGCTCTTGACCTCCGCCCTCGAAGGAACCGTCGTCGAGGTCGGCGGCGAACACGGCGAATTCGCCGCCCTGCTGCTCGGCTCGCTCGGCGCCGAAGTCATCAAGCTCGAAGGCCGCGCCGGCTCGAACTCGCGCCGCCTCGGCCCCTTCACCACGCCCGACGCCGATCCCGAACACAGCCTCTTCTTCAGCCGCTACAATCTGGGCAAGAAAAGCGTCAGCCTGGAGGTAGCCCATCCCGCTTCGCGCGTCCCCTTCGATCGTATCGCCAGCCACGCCGACGTCATCATCGACTCCGGCGATCGCGACGGCGTCGCGGCTCGCCTCGGCTTGTATCGTATGCTTCAAGCCGCCAATCCCCGCTTGATCATATGCACGATCACGCCCTTCGGCCTCGACGGGCCCTGGTGCGACCTCAAGATGACCGACCTCACCCATCTCGCGATGGGCGGTGTGATGGCGTCATGCGGCTACGATCCCACCCCCGAGGGCGTCTACGACACCGCCCCCATCGCGCCCGGGACGTGGCAGGCGTATCACATCGCCGGCGAGTACGCGGTCATTTCGATCACTGCCGCGCTCAACCTCCGCGAACTCACTGGCGAAGGAGCCTTCATCGACCTCTCGATTCACGAGGCCGTCAGCACCTGCACCGAGGTCGCCCTCCCGACCTACCTCTATAACGGCGCCGTCGTGCAGCGGCAGACCGGCCGCCATGCCGCCGAATCGCGGACCCGGCCCTGGCTGCGCCGCACTCGCGACGGCCGCTACGTCAAGGCCTTCCTCTTTTGGGGCGGGCACGAGCGCCGCGTCATCACCGAGATGCTCAATGAGGCGGGCGTCGATCACGACCTCGAAACCGATTCCTACAAGGAACTCGTCAAGCGTTCTCCCTCCGAGGCCAACTCCCACTTCAACCACATGATCGACCGTCTCGCCGCTTCGATGGACGCCGAGGAACTCTACCATCGCGCGCAGGCCAAGGGTCTGCTCTGGGCCAGCGTCCGCTATCCCGAGGAGAACCTCGAAGATCCGCACTTCCAGGCGCGCGGCGCCTTCCAGCCCTTCGACCACCCCGAACTCGGCCGCCCGCTCTACTATCCGGTCTCTGTCGCGACAGACGGCAAAAACCGCGTCACCGCCTTTGACCGGGGCGCGCCCCGCCTGGGCGAACACAACTTCGAGATCCTCACGCGCTTCGGCTTCACCGAGGCCGAGGTAGACGCCTTTAAGACCGCCGGTGTAATTTAGAGGGTCGCCTGTACGCGCGACCCCGAGGTCAAGCCGAACGTAGACCAAACGCGCGGCTATGGGCAGGGCGCGAATCTCGGGCGACCTACGACATTACGGGTTTGCTCCGGCGAACCCCAGGAGGCTACGCAGTGAAAGTTGGCGGCGCAGTGATTTTCCAAAACCCTCTCAACCAGCGCTCGGATTACGAGGTTTATCAGCACGATCTTCGCATCGGCGACATGTACGAACCTCTGGGCTTCGATTCGATTTGGAGCGTCGAGCACCATTTCGACGACTACACGATGTGCCCCGACGTCCTCCAGTTCCTCTCCTACTTCGCCGGCCGCACCAAAAAGGCCGAGCTGGGCTCGATGGTCGTCGTGCTGCCGTGGCATAAGGATCCGATCCGCGTCGCCGAGCAAATCTCGGTCGTCGACCATCAGTCCAACGGCCGGATGCTCCTCGGGCTCGGACGCGGCCTCGCCCGCATCGAGTTCGACGGCTTCGGCGTTTCGCTCGACGAATCGCGCGAGCGCTTCGTCGAATACGCGCAGATGATTATCGAGGGACTCGAAAAGGGCTACTGCGAGTTCGACGGCAAATATCTCAAGCAGGCCCGCCGCGATATCCGCCCCAAGCCCTTCAAGTCATTCAAGGGCCGCACCTACGCCGCCGCCGTCTCGCCCGAATCGGCCCGCATCATGGCTCGCCTCGGCATCGGCATCCTGATTATCCCGCAAAAACCCTGGGAAGCCGTCGCGCAGGAACTCTCTGAATATCGCCAAATCTACAAGCAGGTAAACGGCGGCGAACCGCTGCCGACCATCGCCGCCGGATGGGTCTTCTGCGACAAGAGCGCCGACCGCGCCCGCGAGATGGCCGTCAAGTACATCGGCGGCTACTGGCAGACCGCGCTACGCCACTACGAGATGGCCGGCGAACATTTCGGCAAGGCCAAGGGCTACGAGTATTACCAGCAGATGGCGAAGAATCTGCAGGGCGCCGGCAAAGACGCCTCCACCGAGTACTTCCTCAACCTCCAGGTCTGGGGCACGCCCGAGATGTGCTTCAACAAGATCGACGAGATCCGCCGGCGCGTCAACGCCAACCACTTCACCGGCGTCTTCAGCTACGCCGGGATGCCGTGGGAGGAGGCCGAACGCAACGTCACCCTGTTCGCCAACGAGGTGATGCCCGAGTTGAAGAAGCTCAACGGCGTCAAGGCCGAAGCGGCCTGACCGCAAACGCCTCATCCGGCCCCCGCTAGGCCGACGGTTAGCAACCAGCAAGGCTTGCGCGCCAATGCGCGCAAGCCTTGCTTTTTCTGGCGCGAATGCTTCAGTTCGCCGTGGGACCGGCGCGCCGCGATTTCCCCGCCGGCGGAGGGCATATGTCTCTGGCGAACAATATCGTTGTCATACTCGGCGGAAGCTCCGGAATCGGACTTGCCACTGCCAAAGCGGCCAGCTTGGAAGGCGCCCATACGATCATTACCGGGCGCTCACGCGAACGCCTCGAGGCCGCTCAAAAAGAACTTGGAGGCGACATCAGAACCATCGCGCTGGACGTCGCCGATGAGGCCGGCACGCGCGCGCTGTTCTCCCAACTCGATCGCGTCGACCACGTCTTCATCACGGCGGGAACGGTTCTGTTCGACCCCAAACTCGCGCCCGACACAGCTTCAATAGCCCCCGCCCTCGACATGCGCTTCTGGGGCGCCTTCTATGCGGCAAAATTCGCGGCCACGAAAATGCGCGCGGGCGGCTCGATCACCTTTATGTCCGGTACCACCGCGATGCGTCCCCTTCGCGGCGCTTCCGTCGCGACGGCGTCTTGCGGCGCCGTCGAGGCCTTCGCCCGTTCCCTCGCGGTCGATCTCGCCCCAATCAGGGTCAACACCATCCAGCCGGGACTGGTCGATACGCCCTTCCTCGACGTCCTCGGCGACCGCCGCGCCGCCATAATCGCGGAATACTCGAAGCGCTTGCCGGTCGGCCGCCCCGGCCGCCCCGAAGAAATCGCCGACGCCGTTTTGTTCCTGATGAAAAACGACTTCGTCACCGGCATCACTCTCACCGTCGACGGCGGCGGCCTC
>JASHZA010000310.1 GCA_030042765.1 Candidatus Binataceae bacterium
GTCAACCGCAACGAGCTCGACTTGAAGAAAGTCGTCGGCGGGCTGCTGGTGCAAACACCCGACACCGCGATCGAGGACGCGCGCGAGGCCAAGGTCGTGACCAAACGCGCTCCCACCGCGGCCGAGTTGCGCGCTCTCAACTTCGGAATCCGGGTCTCCAAGCACGTGAAATCCAACGCGATTGCGTTTGTCACCGAGGACCGCACTCTTGCAGTCGGCGGCGGCGCGACTTCGCGGATCGACCCGGTCTATGCCGCGCGCGAGAAGGCCGCCCGGCTCGGCGTTTCGTTGAACGGCTCGGTGCTCTGTTCTGAAGCCCTGTTCCCCTTTCCCGACGGACCGACTCTGGCGGCCGAGGCTGGAGCGACGGCGATCGCACAGCCGGGTGGTGCCATGCGCGACGCCGAGGTAATCGAAGCCGCGGACAAATTTGACCTGGCGATGGTTTTCACGGGCGTGCGCCATTTCCGGCATTAGCGCGCTCTTCTCCTGTTCCGACTGGTTCCACCGCGATCAATTCCGCAGGAATTGGTATAATCCCCGTCAATGAAGGTCCTCGTCGTCGGGAAGGGTGGGCGCGAGCATGCGCTGTGCTGGCGGCTCAACCAGAGCCCCTCCGTATGGGGGCTTTACTGCGCGAGCGGAAGCCCGGGGATCAACCAGATCGCCAAGCCGGTGGATATCGCGCCGGCCGACGTCGCAGGGCTCGCCAAATTCGCCCGTGCGAATTCTATCGATTTGACGATCGTCGGCCCGGAAGATCCACTCGCTGCTGGCATCGCCGACGAATTCGAGCGCCAGGGATTGCGCATCTTCGGGCCGTCAAAAGCCGCCGCCCAGCTGGAGGCTAGCAAGGCCTTCGCAAAGTCGGTCATGCGCGAGGCGGGAGTGCCCACCGCGAATTTCGAGGTGTTCGACGATGCCTCCGCCGCCTGCCGATATGTGACGAGCCGCAAGGGGCCGCTGGTGGTCAAGGCGGACGGGCTCGCGCTGGGCAAAGGCGTCACCGTATGCGCCGACACCGAAAGCGCTCTGCGCGCGATTGCGGAAGCGATGGAGGAGCGGCGCTTTGGGACGGCCGGGGCACGGCTCGTGATCGAGGAGCGGCTGACGGGAGAGGAACTATCCTTTTTTGCCCTGGCTGACGGCGTCGACGCGATTCCGCTCGGGTTCGTGCAGGATCACAAGCCGGTCCTGGACGGAGATCGCGGGCCGAACACCGGCGGGATGGGCGCTTATGCGCCGGTACCGCGCTACGGCACGGCGTTCGAGACGCGCGTGATGAACGAGGTGGTGCGGCCGACGTTAAAGATGATGGCGGCGCGCGGCACGCCGTTTCGCGGTGTGCTGTTTGCGGGCCTGATGGTGGACGGTGACGCGGTTAATGTTCTCGAATTCAACGTTCGTTTCGGAGATCCGGAGTGCGAACCGCTGATGATGCGGTACGAAGGCGATCTGGCCGAAGCGCTGCTCGCAGTAGCGGAAGGGCGGGCGCGCGACGCGGTGGTCAAGCTGTCGGCGCGCAGCGCCGTCAGCGTGGTCCTGACCTCCGGGGGATATCCGGGCGATTATCGCAAGGGACTGCCGATCAGCGGGCTCGGACGAATCGACGGCGCCGAACCGTCCGAGCTGAAGGTCCACTGGGCATTGGACAAAATCCGGGTGAAAGTCTTTCACGCCGGAACCGCGATGCGCGATGGCCAGCTTGTTACCGACGGCGGGCGTGTGCTTGCGGTTACCGCGCTAGCGGATAGCCTCGAGCAAGCGGTGGCCACCGCGTACGAGGCTGCCGACATGATCGAGTTCGAAGGCAAGCACATGCGCCGCGATGTCGCACGTCGCGCTCTCGGGCGCGATGCCGCGAGAGGCTGACAATTCAGCGTTCTGCAACTGGAGCGTGATACCGCTTTGTCGGACGCAATCAGCAAGGCCGCCAGTGACGACGCCGGGGTGATCGCGGAGGCGATCCGGGCGCTGCGTGAGGGTGAACTCGTCGTCTATCCGACCGAGACGTTCTATGCGCTGGGCGCCGACCCGTTTTCCGAGGCCGCACTCGCACGGTTGTTCGAGGTGAAGGGGCGCGAACCCGGCAAGGCGGTTGCGCTGATCGCGGCCGATACGGTTTCCGCTCTCTCGCTGGCGCGCGAGATTCCCGCGGACGCCCGCCGACTCGCCGACGCCTTCTGGCCGGGTCCGCTCACGATCGTTGTGAATGCGCGCGCCGGTTTGCCGGCAGGCCTGATTGGCACTGACGGCGGAATTGGCGTGCGCGTCTCACCGCATCCGACAGCCCGAGCATTGGCGGCGGGGTTGGGGCATCCGGTCACCGCGACCAGCGCGAATCTGTCAGGTCATCTTGCGGCGATTACACTTGGCGAGGCGCGCGCGGCGTTTGGCGAAAAAGTTAAAGTTTACCTTGACGGCGGCACGCTCGCGGGCGGCGCGCCTAGTACCCTCGTTGGCTTTGAGGCAGAGGGTTTTCGGATGATTCGTAACGGGGCCGTCAGCGAACGCGAGATCGCCGCAGTGCTCGAAGCGGGGAAATGCGAATGAGTCTTCTCGGCCAGCGTATACAGCCTTTCGCCGCGCTAATCTTCAATCGCGGACGGTGCGGTTCACTCAAAGATGTGGTTGCGCCACCGTACGATCTGATCGACGCGAAGCGCCAGGACGAACTCTATGCGCGCAGTCCGAACAACGTCGTGCGCCTCGAACTCAATCGTGAGGCCGACCCGTACGGAGCGGCGGCCGCTACGCTGCGGCAATGGATCACCGATCGCGTTGTCGAACGTGCCGCACGTCCAGCGGTCTATTCATATACGCAGAAGTTCGATCTCGACGGGCAACGCCTGACGCGTCATGGGCTGATCGTGCGGATTCGGATCGAGGAGTTCGCTGCCGGACGCATCCTGCCGCACGAGCGCACATTTCCGAAGGCCAAAGAGGACCGGTTGCGCCTGCTCACCGCGACTCGCACCAATATCAGCCCGATCTTCGGACTCTATCCGTCGGGCGACGCCGCGCTGGCCGGCCTGCTTTCGGAGGTCGCCGCGCGGGTGCCGCTGATCGAAGTCACCGACGACATGGGAATTGCCAACGAAGTGCGCGAGATAGCCGCGGCGCAGGAGATTGCGATCGTGCAGCGCGCGCTCGCGGACGCGCGAATACTGATCGCCGACGGCCATCATCGCTACGAAACCGCGCTCGAGTATCGCCGCCGCAGACGCAGCGCCGACGGAAATCCGGACTCGGTCGAGCCCTATGATTACGCAATGATGACGCTGGTCGCTTTCGACGATCCCGGACTCGTGATTCTGCCGACTCATCGCGTGATTCACGACTTGCCCGCGGACGCGATCGCGTCGTTCGAGGTGTGCGCCCGCGAAAACTTCGACGTCGACGGCTATAGCGATCCAGCCGCCTTGTGCTCCGCTCTTGCCGCACAGGGTCGCGGAGCGCTGGGGGTAGCGCTCAGAGGGGATCGCACGCTGAGAATTTTGCGTCTGCGCGATCGCCGGGCATTAGCGGCGGCAATCCCGGATGCCGCAAGCGAGGTGCGCGAACTCGACGTCTCGATCCTTCACGCGCTGGTTCTCGACCGCATCTTCCACATCAAGCCCGAGGCAGTTCGCGCTGGCGGCACTATCGAATACACGATCGACGCGCGTGGGGCGGTCGCTGCGGTCGCCTCGGGGAGGGCGGCCGGGGCCTTCCTGATGAACCCACCCACCGTACACGACGTCGAGCGGGTAAGCGGAGCGGGTGCGACGATGCCGGAAAAGTCCACCTATTTCCATCCGAAGCTTCTCACCGGCCTGGTGATGAATCCCCTGGACTGAGATGACCGACGGCCGTTTCCTGATCCTGGTGCGCCACGGCGAAACCGTCGGCAATTCCAGTATCCGCTATTTTGGGCGTACCGACGTGCTCTTATCGGGGCTCGGACAGGCGCAGATGCGCGCTGTCGCCAACTGGCTGGAGTCGAACTTGCACACCTGCCATTTTGCCCCCGTCTTTGCGAGTCCGTTGGGCCGCGCAACGGAGGGTGCGCGTCTGATCGCTGGAACCGCAGCGCGGGTGGTTGAAATTCAAGAATTCGTCGAAGTTGACTTCGGCCTGTTCGAGGGCCTCACTGCCGAAGAAATCCGCGAGCGCTACCCGGTCGAATTCAATCGATGGAACCGGGACCGCCTCGATCCCGCCTATACCTACCCCGGGGGCGAGAACCGCGCGGCATTCGTCGAGCGGGTCGGGCGCGGAGCTAAACGGATCCTTGAATTGCTCGATGGCACCGCCGCGATACTCACCGACAGGTACGCCGCCCTGCTCGTGGCGCATCGCGGCGTGATTCGCGCGATCACTCAGCGCCTGGTTGGCGTCGAACCGGTGATCGAACTGGGTTCGATTCAGGTTCTGAGGCGGACGTCGGGAAATCCCGGATGGCGCGCCGAAGCGCTCGACGTCACCGAGCATTTGCGCGGCGTCGAGTAGACGCTGCCGCGTGCTCCAGGGTGGGGTCAGGACCTCGCGCGCTGCAACACCGCCATCCAGCGCCCGTAGCACAACTCGAGCGGCTTCGTGAACGACAAGTCGCTGTAGGCCGCGATCATCTCGAAACATCCCGACGCCCGCGCGGCGAGTTCCATCAGCGGCGGGATCATGTAACGCACCGGTATAAGGTCGCGAGTCACGACGGTTCTATCCGGGAAGCGGATCGTGCATTCGAGTTCGTAAATCGAATGCATTGCTTCATACCAGACGATCGGCCGATGGTACTCGCGTACCATGACGCGCGCCTGCCCCACGCGCACCATTCGACGGCGCCACAGCTTGCGTGTTCTCAACAGCTCGACTCCGTCATGTCGGTCGATATCGATGCAGTAGAGACCGCCGGGCCGCAACAGCCTCGCGACAGACTTAAAGTGCGACATCAGGTCCGCATTTGTCGTCATTACCGGGAACGTTTCCGACATGAAAAACGCGGCGTCGAACTGATCCTCGGACAGGCGAAAGCTTTCGATTCGCCGGCGATAGAAGCGCATATGATCGAGCCCGCTCGACTCCCGCCGCCCCGCCCCAATCATCGTCGGCGAGCGGTCGATACCCGCGACTTCGATCCCCGCGCGAGCGAGAATCTGGCCGTGCGGTGAATTGCCGCAGGCGATATCCAGCACGCGGCGCAGCGGACGCTTGAGGTGGCGCCGCCACACCATTTGCATGAATTCGGTTTCACGCTCGATTTCCCCGGGCTGTTCCATATGGACCCGCCGAAATATATCGGGGAATTCGTAGATGCTCGGTTCCATGGGCGCATAGCTTAGCGGCGCGCGGCAAAGCCTCCAAAACCGCGGTGCGGAATCGGCTAAATTAGCCATCGTGCGACAGGGATTCACCTTCGCCCCGCGTTCATTCATGCTTGAGATATCGGTGATGCCGCGTGATAATGCGCGCGCTGCGAGTTTCAAAGCCGTGCTCGCCACGCTGGTTTTGCGAGAAGGTCGCCACCGCGGCAGGATGCGAAACAGTCGCTCGAGGAGCCGTAAGTCGATGAGCAAGCCGCTCGAAGGAATCAAGATCATTGAGATCGCCCAGGAGATCCAAGGACCCTTTGCAGGGCTCTTTCTCTCCGATCTGGGCGCCCAAATCACCAAAGTCGAGAACCGGGAAACAGGTGACCTGAGCCGCTGGCTGCTCGCGCAACTGATCGGCGGTCCCGAGGTCAAGAATGCCGCCGTGTCGCATTACTTCACGGCGATGAACCGCGGCAAACGGAGCATCACGGTGGACCTCAAGAAACCAGAGGGCATCGAGATCGTGCGCCGGCTGGCGAAAACGCACGACGTCCTTCTGACCAACTATCGGCCCGGTGTACTCGACCGTTTGGGCCTCGGCTACGAAGAGCTATGCAAGCTCAATCCGCGCATCATTTTCGCGCAGGCGAGTTCCTGGGGACCAAAGGGCCCGTGGCGTACCCGGCCCAGCCGTGACACGCTCGCCCAGGCGGCCAGCGGCCTGATGTCCAAAACCGGGATGCCGAACGATCCCCCGCTGGCGGCCGGCGCCGCGATCGCCGACCAGGCCGGTGCCTTGACCCTCGCCGGCGGCGTGCTCGCTGCGCTCTTCGCGCGGGAGCGCACAGGCCAAGGCCAGCGCGTCGACGCGTCGATCTACGGCACGATGATCGCGGCACAGGGGTTCGAGCTCAACTATGCATCCCTCACCGGTACGGAACCGGATCGCGCGGGACGCGGGCATCCCTTCCTCCACGGCGTCTGGGGTGGCTTCCGCACCAAGGACGGCTTTATCTGCATCGCCGGCGTCGACGATCAGCGCTGGCCCCGCTTCTGCAAAATCATGGGAATCGAGGACGCGCAGAACGATCCGGAATGCAGCGACAACGCGACGCGTAACTTCCACGGCACCAAGATCGAGGCTATTCTGGACAAGATTTTCCCCAAAAAGACGACCGTCGAATGGCTTGAGGAGCTCACGGCCGCCGACATCCTGGTAACCGAGGTCGCAACCCATCAGCAGGTATTGGCCAGCGAGCAGGCCCGCCTCAATGGCTACCTGATCGATCTCGATCATCCCGTCGCGGGCAAAATTACTGTCACCGGATGTCCAGTGTCGCTTAACGGTGAGGTCGCGCACACGTCGGAGCCCGCGCCCGAGCACGGCCAGCATACCGAGGAGATCCTGCTCGAGGCCGGCTATTCCTGGGAGGAGATCGGGACCTTGCGCGACAACGGCGTCATCTGAGGCACCTCAGGTTGGACACCTCGCGGGCCACGGGATTACAATCGCGCACAGCCCGGTCATTGGCCGCCGGCGACAAATCCTGCGGAGGAGAACAGCGATGGCAAAGTACACGTTCGTGGTATTAACCAACCCGACGCCCGGTAAGGAAGCCGAGTACAACGAATGGTACAACAAGCAGCATATCCCCGACGTGCTGAATATTCCCGGCCTGGTGTGCGCGCAGCGCTTTCGCATCGCCGCGGA
>JASHZA010000311.1 GCA_030042765.1 Candidatus Binataceae bacterium
ACCTGAAAATTGACTTTACCGACCTGGCACGGCCGGAAGACAGTTACGTCTTTATCCCGAGCTTGCGGCGCTATCAGCCGGTGTCCGCAATGGCGAGATGCGCGCCGTCGTTCGGCGATACGACGCCGGAGGATTTTCGGGGCGGTTACGACTCGAACATGACGGAAGTAAAGGTCGACTTTCTCGGCGAAAAGAGAATCCTCAACCTGATGGGCTTCGATATGCCGAGCAAGGGCTTTCCCGACAACTACGATATGCCGCTGGGATGGCCCAAGCCGTCGTGGGGCAAATGGCAACTGCGCGACGTCGATGTGGTGAGCGTCAGCAAATTGCCGCAGCTCGCCAAAGGCTATTGCTACGGCAAGCGCGTGATGTATATCGACAAGCATTTCTGGGGGCTGCTGTGGCAGGACCTGTACGACGCGCAGGGGCAGCCGTGGAAACTTGTCGCGGTGTTCCGCGCCGCTCACGAAGCACCCGGGATCGGGCCGGTGGATGAGGCGCTGTCGTATGACGAATCGATCTGGGACATCCAGAAGCAGCACGCCACGTTTTTCTGCGATCCTCCCGCGGGGCATCCGGTTTATCTGAACGAGCAGGCGCCCAAGAATTTTCTCGACCTGAACCGGTATACGACCCCGGGCGGTCTCAACATGATTATGCGGTGAAGCGCTAATCGGGGCTGAACGAAGGTGAGCATGAAGATAGGAATCCTGCTGACCGTTAACGAGTACACGGTGGACCCTGCGAATCTTGCGCGCAAGGCGGAACAGCTCGGGTTCGAGTCGATTTGGCTTCCGGACCATGCCGTAATGCCGGTCCATTCGGAGACGCCGCTGCCGGAGACGCAGCCGGGCAAGGGCCAGATTCCCGAAGTCTACTACCATATGTGCGACCCGTTCGTGGCGATGGCGATCGCGGCGGGAGCGACCACGAAGCTCAAGGTGGCGACGGGGGTATGCCTGGTGCCGGAGCGGAATCCGCTGCTCACGGCGAACGAGCTGGCGACGCTCGACCATTTCTCGGACGGGCGGGTGCTGTTCGGAATCGGTGCGGGCTGGCTTAAGGAGGAGTCGGAGATACTCGGGGCCGACTTTCCCCATCGCTGGACGCAGACGCGGGAATATATCGCGGCGATGCGCGAGCTATGGACCAAGGAGGAAGCGTCGTTCGAGGGCAAGTACGTGAAGTTCCCGCCGGTCAAGCTATATCCGAAGCCGGCGCAAAAAGGCGGGCCGCCGGTGCTGATCGGGAGCAAGGACAAGAACGCGCTCAAGTGGGTGGCGCGATGGGGCGACGGATGGTGCCCGATTTTCGTTACGCCGGCGGCGATGAAGGTCGAACTAGGGAAGTTGCGCGAGGAATGTGCAAAGGCCGGGACGGATTTCTCGCGGCTGGATATCACTATTTTCAAGCGCAGCCTGCGCGGGGACCGCGCCGCGGTACAATCGGGACTGCGGGAATACGAAGATGCCGGGACGCATCGGTTCGTGATCGCGATGATTGGCGAACGCCTGACGGCGGCCAATTACGCGGCGGAACTGGAGCGGCTGGCGGCGCTCTACGTATAAGCGCTGCGCGCGAACGTTGAAGGAGGCGACAATGCCACTCGATCCCCAGATGAAAGGCGTGCTGGATGCGATGGCGGCCGCCAAGGCGCCACCCTTTCATAAACTGACGCCGCAAGAAGCCCGGAAGAACATGGCGCGGCGCGCGTCCCAAGGTGAGCCAGAGGCGGTCGCGCGTGTGGAAGACCGCAGGATTGCGGGGCCGGGCGGCGAAATCCCGGTGCGAATCTACACGCCGCTCGGCGACGGGCCATTCGGCGCCTGCGTTTATTTTCATGGCGGTGGATGGGTAGTAGGCGATATCGAGATGACCGACCAGCCTTGCCGGATGCTGACCAATGCGGGCGCATGTGTGACGGTATCAGTCGATTACAGGCTCGCGCCCGAGCATAAGTTCCCGGCCGGTCCCGAGGATTGCTACGCGGCGGTGAATTGGGTGGCGACGAACGGCGCGGCGCTAAACGTGGACCCGGCGCGAATCGCGGTCGCCGGCACCAGCGCGGGCGCGACGCTCGCGGCCGCGGCGGCGCTGATGGCGCGTGACCGGGGCGGACCGAGGATCGCCTATCAGCTTCTGGTCTATCCGGCGACCACGAGCGCGCTTACGACGGCGTCTCATCGCGAATTCGCCGCGGACAACTATTACGTCCTGTCGCGCGCCGACATGGAGTGGTTCTGGGGCCATTACCTGGCTTCCGACGCCGACCGCTCGAATCCGTACGCGTGCCCCGCATGTGCGAAGACTTTACGGGGACTGCCGCCGGCTTTTGTGATAACCGCCGAGTTCGATCCGTTGCGCGACGAGGGTGAGGCGTACGCGGCGCGGTTGCGTGAGGAGGGCGTTCCGTCGGTGCTCAAGCGCTACGAAGGAGTGACGCACGGATTCTTCGGGATGCCGGCGCAACTGGACAAGGCGAGGGCCGCGATTGCGGAGGCGGGGTCGGCGCTGCGGGTCGCGATCGGGGGGTAGTGGGTGGGGGTCGCTTGCGGCGCTCAAGTTCCGTTTCCGGCTCCGTGCTCCTCGCCGTTTCGGCGAGGAGCACGGAGCCGGCCGCGGACGGAGAATGGTCATAGCGATCCGCAAAAAGCGGATCGCTATGACCATTCAACTAGAGATAGCGATGCGGGTTTGGTCGCGCGTGAGCGCCAACCCCGCTTCGCCGAGTGGGTTAGCGGCCGGCGGCGGCGTGGGCGGGCGCGCCCTCTCCGGTTGCGGGCGCGGACGCGGTGGCCGGCTTCCAGTAGCCGCGCACCACCAGCAGCGAGACCAGGAACAGCGCCAGACCCGCCACCATTACTTCCATCCAGCGTTCCCATCCGTAACGCGCGGCAACGAGCAGTAGCACCGGCGCCGAGAACGCGATCCAAGTGCGGTAGATCAGCTGGAAGAAGGACCATCCGGTGGCCTGTAGCGCGGGCGATAGATCCTCGACGTATTCGGAGTAGAGCGCACACCACGGAATGAACGCGGCCGCGGTGATGGCGCCGAGGAGCAACGTTACGAGGCCGGTGGCGCTGGTCGAGAGCGGCGGGATGAAATTCCGGTCCCACCACAGCAACACCGCGAGCGCAACCACCGTCAGCACCATCGTGATCGGCTTGCGGACGCGCAGATAGTCGGAGAACCATCCGGCCGGCACCAGCATCACGAGGTTGAGCAGCCAGAAGTTCGCGGTCATCGCGGCGGCTTGAGCCGGCGTGTAATGGTAAGCCTCGGTGAACATCAGGGGGCCAAAGTTCTGAATCGTGATCGCGGTGGTGAGGAAGGCCACTACGCCGACCACCAGCACCCAGACTTCCCACTTGCCGAGCAACTGGCCGAACACCTGCATCGCACTGGCAGGGGCTTCCTCCACATGCGGGACGTCGCCCGACTCGAAGGCCTCGCCTTCACTTTCGCTCTCCATCACCACCAGGCGCAGTTTGGGCGAAAGATCCTTGAGCCAGAGCAGCACCGGGATATAGAGGACGATCCCGAGGACGCCCATGATGACGATCTGGGATTGCCAGTTATGGAAAATCGGAAGGGTCCAGGCGGGGACCTGATTCCAGAGCCATTGGCAGGCGACGGCGCCGAGGGTGAGCAGGCCGAAGGCGGCGCCCCGGCTGACGCGCGGCGACATATCGCGGGTCAATCCGCCGAGCGCGCCCCACATCAGGCCGGCGACGAGGTTCATCAGGCCGCGCACGAGCACGAAGGACCAGAAACTGGTCATCAGCAGGTTCGCGAAGGTCAGGACGATAATGACGGCGAGGCAGAGGTCGATGACGACGACGCGGCCGTGGCGATCGGCGAGCGGCCCGCCCGCCATCGCGGAGAACCCGGAGAGAAAGACCACACACGTGAGGAACCATCCGAACTGCTCACGGGTGAAATGGAGCGAGGGCAGCCATAGAGGCAGCAGTGCCGAGAAGCCGAACTCGTAGAAGGAGACGATGGTTGCGAAGACGGTCAGGAGCAACATCCACCACCGATACCAGCCGGTCGGATATGCCTCCAGGACGCGATGCTCGGCAAAGTAACGCTTCAATCCCCCGGACGGAGCCTGAGCCGTGGCTGCCATATGTGCCTCCCCAAGATTAGGTCTGGCGAAAGTATCCGGGCGTTAGCCTCCATCCCTCCGCGACCCCCAAAACGGGATTAGAGTTTCGCCAGGTGCGCGACCCCAAACGCGCCTCTCGCGCTATCGCTTGTCGGAGAGCAATTGTCAAGAGCCGAGGGCAGCAACTCTCGATGAAGGGGCAGCCGGAGGGGCGCTATCCGGCGTGCAGGTCGAGTCGCGGCGGTCAGCGACGGTCAGAGCGCGGATAAGAAGCCGTGCCAAGCGGAAAATGGTGCGCCGCCATTCGGGAGTCCATCGCAGTTGGAGAGGGCTCGGTGTCGGGAGTGCTGCGCGGGCGCGTGCAGGTGGCAGGCAGGGCTTCGGCGAGAAAACCGATGGTGCAGATCGTGCCGTAGTTCTTGAAGCTTCTCACGTCGAGGCCGGCGCCGTTTAACTCGAGATATTTGCGGGTCAGGGCCAGGCCGAGTCCCGCGCCCTCGAACCGCCGCGAATAGCCGGAATCCTCCTGCGAGAAAGGCTCGAACAGATGGGGAAGGTAGGCGTCGCCGATGCCAATGCCGCTGTCCTGGATTTGGACCCTCACAGTACCATTGGGGTCGCGAAAAAGGCGCGCGGCAACGAAGCCGCGTTCGGTGAACTTGATTGCATTATGGAGCAGGTTACGCAATGCGCGGTCGAGGCAATGCCGGTCGAAATTCACGAGCGAGCCGGGTGCGTCGACTTCGCAAATGAGTTTGAGGTGCTTGGCGGCGGCGAGGATGCGAAAGTCGTCCACAACCTCTTCGAGTATCGGCGCCAATCGAATTTCGACCGGCTTTAACTCGAACGCGCCTGCATCCAGCTTTGAGAAATCGAGAATTTCTTCGATGGTATGAAGCAGGCGATGTCCCGCCCGTTGCATCGCGTCGAGGTATGCCGACACTTCCGGACGGCCGAGATCAGCGAGTTGCTCGGCGATGAGTTCGCCATAGCCCAGGATGATATTGAGCGGGGTGCGGATTTCGTGACTGAGATTAGTCGCAAACGCAGCGCTGAAGCGCGACGCTTCCATGGCGGAATCCCGCCTGACTAGCGCGGCGAACAATTGCTCGGGTTCGCTCGCTCCCGCTGGGATAGATCCCCCTTTCGGATTCGGCAGCGAGGGCGATTATCTGGGCTATCGATTGGAGAAACGCGATTTCGTCTTGGTCAAACCGGCGGCGCTGATTGCTGAAAGCGCCGATAACCCCGAACGGCGGGTCATTGCCAATCGGAACACCGGCGCCACTTACCACCCGATGGTCGACAAGCGCGTGGTAGGGGCGAAAGCGCCGCTCCTCGGCGATGTCATCGAAGGTGACCGGGCGTTTCGAAATCAGAGTGAAGCCTGCGAATGAGCCGATGCCGGCCTCAATCTCTACAGTTCCGCGATCGAACGCGCCGTCTCGCCATCCGGCCAATCCGCGCGGCAGCAGGCGCCGCCCGTCGCGCGAATATTCCAGGATTTCGCAAAATTCGACTCCCAGCGCGTGGACTGCCAGCGCAGGGGCCTGATCGAGCAGTGCGGCCAGACCGCCACCCCCGCGGATAACCTCACCCAAGGAATTGAGGACTGTACGTTGATGTTGCCTGTGAAGCCATAGGTTATCCAGCGGAGACGTAGGATCGCTCACGGCGCAACTCTCCCCCGGTTGAAGTTATCCCCCCTGTTTCAACCTGTCGCTCTACGGAGCATATGGGAGCTGCCTCTGGGGGCTCGCCGGCGACCTGGCAGCGGCGCCGATCCGCTGAAGATGCGAGGCTCTTAACATCCGGATAGCAGCCTCCTCAGCTTTCCCGACGGTAGCGCAAAAACATAACGATTAGCAAGCAAAAAAGTCTATTAGGCAGTTTTAGTAATAACCGCCAGATGTGTGCTCTTAACAATCTGGCAGCGTGATCGAACGCTATCGCGCGAATCCTGTGGTCTTGAAGCGAAGCGGCGGAAGGGCCGGGGTCGGGTGCCGGCGACTGACGATTATATATATCAGATGATAATTGACATCATCTGATTTCATGGAACTGACGATGCAACGCGCGCATGCGCATACGCTATGCGCGCGAGCGGCTGGCCGAACTCGCCGATCGTTGCCGCGTGCGCGACACGGCGGTGACGCCGAGATCAACGGGCTCGAACGGGTGCTGCAACAAGCGGGCGGGCTCGAGGGATTCGAGCCGCCGGGGACGGTCGCTCGAAGTCCAGGCGCTATGTCAGGCCTGCCGGAAGAAGGCGTCACGCGCGTCCCCGGGTGACGCGGAGGAGCGCCACCTAACCGGCGCGAACGGTTCGCGCCGATCAAGCAGGAGAGAAGAATGAAAAGTCTGAGCGGAACGAAGACCCATCAGAACCTCAAAGAGGCGTTCGCCGGCGAGAGCCAGGCGAACCGCCGGTACCTCTATTTCGCCAAGGTGGCGGACGTGGAAGGGCAGCCTGAAATCGCGGGGCTGTTTCGCGATACCGCGGAGGGCGAGACGGGGCATGCCCACGGACATCTGGACTACCTGAAGACGGTGGGTGACCCGGCGACGAATCTGCCGATGGGGGACACCGCGCTCAATCTGAAGTCGGCGGTTCATGGCGAGACCCACGAGTACACGGAGATGTACCCGGGGATGGCGAAAACCGCGCATGACGAGGGCTTCCGCGAAATTGC
>JASHZA010000312.1 GCA_030042765.1 Candidatus Binataceae bacterium
TACCAGCCTTCGACGATCTGCGGCCCGGAGACGCCGAGTCCAAGTATGAAGCGATTCCCGCCGGCAAGCGCGTCGACGGTGCCAGCGCACATCGCGGCATTCGCCGGCGTCCGCGCGGCAAGCTGAATCACGCCGGTGCCGAGTCGGATACGTCGTGTATGGGCCGCGATAAAGGCAAGCGGTGTTATTGCGTCGGAGCCGTAACTCTCGGCAGTCCATACCGAGTCATAGCCAAGCTCCTCGGCGCGCAGAATCCGTTCGAGCGGCAGGCGCATCTCCGCGCCGGAATAGCCAATCGTTAAGCCGAGTTTCATACTAGATCCTCTGCCCTTCCGAGAATCAAGCCACGCTTATCGCATAACATTAAGCCTTTCTGCGGGCCATCTTCGCTGCTCTGGCTTATGAGCGCATCGTGCGACAGCGCGTTTCTGGTGCAAGAGGTTTGAGCCGGGGGTCGACGTCAGATCGCCTGAGCGCTGAGGACCGCCAGCATGGCCTGCGATGAAGCGCTGACGCCTCGGTCGTGCGAGCGAAATTAGCTGGGTGCGTTGGCCGCGGCCCTTAACGAAACCACCGGTTCGCGCTGCGTGCCCATGATATACGGCCGCGAACCCGGCTCGCGCTGGAAGGGATCGACGAGACCCAGCTCCTTACCCATCTCGCGCACGGCCGGCAGTACTTCTTGTCCGAGGAGGCGGATACTGGTCATCCGATCCTCAAAACTGACGGGTCCCTGAGTAGCGAAAAACCCGAACACGCTCGGGCGCAATGTTTCGAGGATGCGGCGAATTTTCGGCAACACTGACTTAGGCGTGCCGGAGATAACCGCCATGCTCTTTTTGGTCTTTTCATAGCGGCCGTAGATAGCGGCCTTGGCGTCTTCGATAGTCGCCTCCCCACGCTGCATCCGCTTTTTCGTGCTCTCTTTTTTTGGCGAGTCGCCCTGCGCGCGACCCAGTTGCTCCGCACTGATGCCGAGGGTTCCCGCCCCACTATCGCCGCTGGCCGCGGCCCGCGCGAGTCGTCGCGTCGCCTCTTTCGAGTTGTAGCCGGGCGGCAGCGTATGCTCGGGACGCGAAAAGTTGACCTGCCCGCCGCCAAAGAGATGGCATTTGCCGAGCTCGTCTGCTTTCTCCTCATTCTCGGCGCAGAAGACGTGCTGCAGATAGCCGAAATTTTCCGGCCCGGCGAGGTAACCTTCCTGTGCCGCGGTGTCGCCGTAGATATTCCACAGCTCGACGGTCGCTTTCAGTCCTGTGCCAAGACCGAGATAGAGATAGCGCCGTTTCGCGCACCACTCGACGGTTTCCGGACTGAGCACGCCGGGAATCCAGATCTGCGGGCGCGGCTTCTGATACGGCGTCACCCACGGATTAACAAAGCGGTAAGTGAAATGCTTGCCTTCCCAACGGAACGGACCCGGCCGCGTCCAGGCCGCGAGAATGAGATCGTGGGCTTCGTTAAACATCTCGCGATTATAGGCCGGGTTGGCGTTATTGAAGATTTGCTCACTGCCAGCGCCGCGCACCCACCCCGGCACCAGCCGACCGCGCGAAATACAATCGATGGTCGCCAGCTCTTCCGCGACGCGTAGCGGATTCTTGAAGGTCGGCAGGGGATTGCCAAGCAATACGATTTTTACCTTGCTGGTGATGCGCGCCAGGATGGACGCCTCCACATTCATCACGCCGCCCATGCAAAAGGGTGTTCCGTGATGTTCGTTGAGCATCACCGCGTCGAACCCCATTTCTTCGGCGTAAACGGCCTCGTCTAGATACTCCTGGTAAAGCTGCGCGCCTTTTTCCCGGTCGAAGAATTTGTTGGGCAGCCCGAAGAAGGCGCCGTGCTTGATCACTTCATCTTCTGGCACATACCGGTAAGGCCGCTCGGTGAAATACATTAGTTGCATAGGAGTCGCTCTCCTCTCGGCGGCAGGCGCGCTCGTCGTGATCGCCGCTGAAGTCCCAAAATAGGGATCAGGCAAGCGAGAGTGCAAGCCCTCGACGCTGCGCCGTGGCGGCCAAACCAGTCTGGATCGCGTCACACGATCGCCCTCGAGCAGCTTCAACTCGGTGATACGGCGGGCGCTGCGGCTGGTGAGGTTGACGCCTATCCATCTTTGCCCGGTGGCGTTTGTTGACGGTCTCTAATCCGTAACCGAAAAAATCCCGGCGAGGGCAGGGTTTGCGCCGATCCGACAATCACGTTCGTCTGTAACCGGCCTGAGCGGATTTAGCTTGTCCCGAAGGGGCTGGTCGATTGGTTTCAGCCTTACTCCGCCGCATAACCAACTGGCAGCAGCGCGAATAGTTGTGGGACAGCAGACTAGGGTGATCGTCATTTGCGCTGCTTTGGGTGGGCCAAGGCGCCGGGATTCGCTACGCGTATAGGTGCCCCTTCGGCGAAGGCGACCAGCGCCTCCAGCGTATCGGTGTAGAAGGCCCTCAGCGTTTCGGACGTGACGTAGCCAAGGTGCGGGGTGATGGTGACGTTATCCATCGTGCGGAAAGGATGATCGGCGGGAGGCGGCTCGACATCGAAGACGTCAATCCCGGCGCCGGCGATGCGGCCGGCTCGCAGAGCCGCGATCAGATCGGCCTCCACGACGATCGGTCCGCGCGACGTATTGATCAAGTAGGCCTCCGGCTTCATCAGCGCGAGTTCTCGCGCTGTGACCAGGCCGCGCGTCCGATCGCTGAGCTGGACGTGGATCGAGAGAACGTCAGCGAGGCGGAACAGATCGTCCTTCTCGACACGCCGCGCCCCTACCGCCGCGGCAGTCTCATCGGTCAGGTTCTGGCTCCAGCCGATCACCGGCATTTCGAAAGCGCGGGCGTATGCGGCCATCCGCTTGCCGATGCGTCCCAGGCCCAGGAGCCCAAGCGTGCGGCCCGCCAGGATCGTCCCCATTGTGCTCTGCCATCCGCCCGCGCGCATCCGCCGACCCTCGAGGCTAAAGTGGCGAACGACGGCGACCATAAGTCCCCAGGTCAGTTCAGGGGTCGCATTGAGGATGCCCGCGTAGATGGGGTTGGCAAAGTTGGAATGGGCAATGATCACTCCGTGATCCGTCGCCGCCGCCATGTCCAGATTAGGCAGCGACATCCCGATGATGGTGACGAGCTTGAGATTGGGCAAGCGCTGAAACAGGCTGCGTGGCAAACTCATGCGCTCGCGGACCGTGCAGAGAATGTCGAAAGGCAGCAGCACTGTTGCCGCCTCGTCCTCCGACAGATGCCGATCAAAGACGGTGATTTCCGCCTTACCCTGAAGCGCGGACCACTCGGCCGATTGAAGAGCGACTTTGGCGTAATCGTCGAGGATGGCGATCTTGAGCATTGGCGTGGTCCTTATGATCAGGTTGTGACTACCCTTAGACCTCTACTCTTACAGTTCCAAACGAATCAAAGGCGGGCACGTCGTGCCGCTGAGAGAAGATGCTAACCGCTGACGATGGAAATTTCGTTGCTGGCAAATTTCTGGACGTGCAGATTTATCGCGACTCGGTGGAGCAGTCATGGAGGGAAGCACGGGCGAGCGAAGGGGTAGGGCGACTACTCTGGACGGGAACCTCGTGCCGGCAGTTACGTTCAAGGCGAATAACTTGAAGTGTTGCTTTAATTCTGCTGCACCATTTATTGGAATGCGACCGTAGAAGACAGGCAACAATCGAGGCCGCTAAGCTGCAGCCCGACCACTCCGACCAAGGAGCTCCACCGAATCATCCAAAACGCGCGTCGCGAGATCCGTTTCGTGGGTTGCTGACGAGAGCGACCACGCGAAGAGCTTCGTCGATTTAGACCATCTGCCTGGACTTTCATCTATGGTCCCGTCAGACAACTTTCCTTGACTCCACCTTGTCAGGTTCGCGTCTTAAGCAGCCCCTCTAGTCGCGCAGCAGAAATCATATCGACACTCGACCGGTCCAGCCATAGCCTCAGCATCTCCGAGCACGTCCTAGCATTCAAAAAGGAGAATACATTCTATGCGACGAAAGAATGCTATTTCTGGAGTGCTTGCACCCGCGTTGGTGCTCATTGTCGGCACCGCGGCGGCGCTGATGCTGGCGATGACCCCAGCTGGCGGGGGCCATTCCAGTAAGCTTCCCCCATGGTGGGCACGCGGTTCTCACACTGAACCACAACTGGAACATCACGATCACGACACCGAGCATCACCGGAGCCAAGACCAACGACGACAAGCTCAACCGAGGTCAGCTCCGGGAGCGTGGGAGGAGCACGGTACCGCCGATCGAGTAGTCGACCCGCTGCGCTCTAACCTCCTGATGCTGACAGCCATAATTGCGGCCGGAAGCCCACATTCCACCAAGCCTTAGAACTGGAACGCTGACGCGGCTTATGCCTCCACCGAGGGCACAGAGGCTGCCCTTGCGCACCAGCGCGTGCGATGTGAGCAGCATCTCGCGCCGATCTTCTCGCGAAGATGCTCTTTGCAGCCTTGTCACTAAAACGCCCACCCAACATGCGCCGAGGCCCACATCCCGGCGTGTCCAGAGGATCGGCCACCGGCAGGATCGGCCGGTTGGAGAGCTGGCCGACCGGTCTCAATAGAGCTGCTGGTCGTCGGAGGTACTTCGCTCCGCCTGCAGGAGCGCGGTTCGTCCGCGGGCGTCAGC
>JASHZA010000313.1 GCA_030042765.1 Candidatus Binataceae bacterium
CGAGCACCGGCAGATAGGCCGACGCCTTACCGTGGGAGACCGAGAATGTCTCCAGCACCACCCAGCCCGACTGATTCTTGGCCTTGAACTCGAAGTACAGCCGCGACTTCCCGGTGCCCGCCTCCGCCAGCGCTGCGACTATCTGTCCGCGTCCCGACTTCGCCTGCTCGGCGGCGTGCCCGAGCGCCTCCATCTCGCGCTTGCGCCCGACGAACTTGGTCAATCCGCGCCCCACGGCGCGTTGCAGGCGCGTCCGCAGCGGTCCGAGCCCCGTAACCTCGTAGACGTTGACCGCCTCGTTAACACCCTTGACCCTGGTCGGGCCGAGCGACTTCAGCACGAAGTAGCCTTCGCATAGCCCACGGGTAGTCTCGGTGACGGCGATCGAACCGATGGGCGCCAGCGCCTGCATCCGCGAGGCGAGGTTCGCGGTATGGCCGATCGGCGTGTATTCGGCGTGCGCCGCGCCGGTCTGGATGGTGCGCACCACGACTTCGCCGGTATTAGCTCCGATCCGGGCCTGCAAAGGGAGTCGGCCTTCCTGCCGTATACGGTCGGAGTAGCGTTTGAGCTCTTCCTGCATTCGCAGCGACGCGTAGAGGGCACGCTGGGGATGGTCCTCATGGGCGACGGGCGCCCCGAAAAGCGCGAAGATGCCGTCGCCGGTGGATTGGACGACGTAGCCATCGTAGCGGCGCACGGCGTCGATCATGAGCTTCAAGGCCGGATCGACAATCGCGCGCGCCTCTTCGGGGTCGAGGTCCTCCATCAGCTCGGTTGAGCCCTTGATATCGGCAAACAGCGCCGTCACCGTCTTGCGTTCGCCGTCGAGATTTTCAGGGACGGATGTTTCGGTTACTCGTATCGGCGCGTCAGCCGATCTTTTCGCCGCCGCATCCGGCGCTCCGAGCGGGGCGCCACAGTCTCCACAGAATCGTTTTTCCGCCGGATTATCGGCGCCGCATTTGGGACAACGATTCGCGAGCGGAGCGCCGCAATCACCGCAGAACTTCTTGCCGGTTGGATTATCAGCCCTGCAATTGGAGCAACGCATCGGCCGATTTCAAAGGAATCCCCTCAGTTTGTATATCACCCGCCGCCCAGAAAAGGGACCAGCGGGCTGCACAAGAGCGATCCCAATAAGCTCACCTGGAACGAGATTCCCGCCAAGCAACCGTTTTCGGCGGCCTGCCGCAGGTCTGCCTTCAAGTGCGAATAGTTGTATGATCCATCGCGCCGCGGGGCTTGTGCGCGCGGCGCTTTGAGGCGGGGGTCGGCTTAATCCACAGGAGGAGCGTGCGGATGGGAATCGTGGACGGCAAGCGCGCATTGGTGATCGGCGTGGCCAACGACAAGAGCCTCGCCTGGTCGATCGCGCAGGAGTTGACCGCGCAGGGTGCGCGAGTGGCGCTCACCTACCAGGGCGAGGTGCTGGAGAAGCGAGTGCGTCCGCTGGCTGCGGAGATCGGCGCGCACGTCGCGGGCGAACTGGACGTTACCAGGGACGCGGATATCGACGGCGTCTTCGCGAACCTGCGGGAGACCTGGGGCGGGCTCGACCTGATGGTGCATGCGGTCGCGTTCGCCGCGCGCGAGGATTTGCGCGATCGTTTTCTCAAGGTCACCCGGGCCAACTTCGGGCTGGCGATGGAGATCAGCGCCTATTCGCTAGTGGCGCTGGCGCGGGCGGCGGAGCCGTTGATGGAGGCGGGCGGTTCGATCGTGACGATGAGTTATATCGGCGCGGTGCGCGCGATTCCGAATTACAACGTGATGGGCGTGGCCAAGGCCGCGTTGGAAGCCTGCGTGCGCTATCTCGCGCTCGATCTCGGACCCAAGAATATACGTGTCAACGCGCTCAGCGCCGCCCCCGCGCGCACGCTCGCCTCGTCGGCTATCCGCGACTACCATACGATGGCGCACGAGGTCGAAGAGCGATCGCCGCTTAAACGCGCAATGAAGCCCGAAGAGGTCGGACGCATGGCGACGGTGCTGCTGAGCGACCTGTCGTCGGGCGTCACGGGCCAGACCGTTTACGTGGACATGGGCTACAATATCGTCGGTGCGTGAGCCGCTCGGAGCAAGGAGGAAACTTCGATGGCAATCATTCCGGTGCCGCAACTTTCCGACAATTACGCTTACCTGGTCGTCGACGAGGCGAGCGGCGAATGCGGAGTGGTCGATTGCGCCGAGGCCGGCAAGGTGATTGCCGAGGTCGAGCGGCGCAAGCTCAAGCTGATAGCGGTGTTGCCGACGCACTATCACTTCGACCATGTGGGCGGTAACGAAGACCTGGTGCGGGCGATTCCGGGGCTGCGCGTTTACGGCGCACGCGGAGAAAGGGGACGCATTCCCGCGCAGACCCATCCGGTGGACGACGGCGACACAGTCGAGGTGGGATCGCTGCGCGGCCGAGTGATAGGTATCCCGGCGCATACCAACGGCCATATCGCGTACCATTTTCCGCAGCTCAATGCCGTATTTACCGGAGACACGCTGTTTATCGCGGGATGCGGGCGCGTGTTCGAAGGCAAGGCGCAGACGATGGTCGATTCGCTGGCCAAGCTGGCGGCGCTGCCCGACGGGACCCAGGTTTACTGCGGGCACGAGTATACGGAGAAGAATCTGCGTTTCGCGCTCACGCTCGAGCCGAGCAACGGCGCGCTCAAGAGCAAGCACGAGTGGGCGCAAAAGATGCGCGCGGAGGGGAAATATACGATTCCCTCGACGATCGGCGAGGAGAAGCGCATCAATCCATTCCTGAGGACGGACAGCGCGGAGTTGCGCGCGAGCCTCAAGAAGATCGATCCGTCGATCGGCGACGATGCGGTTGCGATCTTCGCGAAGGCGCGCGAGCTGAAGGACCGGTTCTAGGAGGGGTCCTCGGTTATTTCTTCATATCCGCTAGAAACTCAAGAATCGTGGCGTTGGTCTCGGCCGGTTTTTCCTGCTGTGTCCAGTGGCCGCAACCTTTGATGAGCACGGTCTTGCGCAGGTTCAGCACGAACGCCTCCATCCCGGCGCATAGTTCGGGCCGCAACACCGGATCAAGTTCCGCCGTGATCATCAGGGCGGGCTGATTCACGCGATTCGCGAGGTCCGCGCTTTCTTCCCAACTGCGGTCGATACATCGGTACCAGTTGAGACCGCCGCGAAACCCGCTCTTCTCGAAGGCCTTGACGAAGACTTCGAAATCTTCAGCGCTGAGAAACGAACCGTGCGAACGATCGGGCAAGCGGTCGAGAATGCCGCCGCCCGC
>JASHZA010000314.1 GCA_030042765.1 Candidatus Binataceae bacterium
TGGTGCCAAAACAGCTCGGCCTGAAGTATCCCGAGGCGATCGCCGCCCGAGTCGCCTCGCCGCTCTCCGCCGCCACCCGAGCGGCAGAGCCGATCATCTGGTTACTCGACACTTCGACCAATTTCGTACTGCGGCTGTTGGGTTTGCGTCCGGGAATCGAGCGAACCGTCACCGAGGACGACATCCATAGCATTGTCGCCGAGGGAGCGAAGCTGGGCGTCATCCACCATGCCGAACACAACATGATCGAGGGCGTGCTGGATCTGGCGGATTCTGCGATCCGATCGATCATGGCGCCGCGCCCGCAGCTCGCGTGGATCGATATGAATGAATCGCGCGACTCGATGCCGAGCAGGATCGCGAGCTGCCCCTTTGCGCAGATGTTGGTGAGCCGTGATTCGATCGACGAAGTGGTTGGCATCGTTCGCAAGCAGGATCTGCTGGATCAGCTGCTGCGTGGGGAGCAAATCGATCTCGAACGTGCCGCGCGCCCTCCCCTTATCGTTCCGGAAGGAACCTCGATTTTGCGAACCCTCGACCTTTTCCGCGCCAATCCGGTTAACGAGGCGCTGGTGGTCGACGAGTTCGGCACCATACAGGGAATCGTGACGCGGACCGATCTCTTGGAGGCGGTCGCGGGCGATCTCGCCAAGGTCGAGGGCGATTCCGGGCCCACCGCGGTGCGACGCGACGATGGCTCATTCATGATCGACGCGACGATGCCGATGGACGAGGTTGGGAAACTGCTGCAAACGGACTCTTTGCCCTCAGGTGATTTTGTCACTTTCGCCGGATTCGCGCTCTCGCAGTTGAGCCATTTACCCGATCGCGGAGAGCATTTTGTCTGCGGCGATTGGGATTTCCAGATTGCCGAGATGCACGGGAGCCGAATCGGGCGCCTGCTTGTGCGGCCTCATCGATAGAGTTTACAGCGGGGTCCTCCCACAAAAAAATCTCACCGTAATGAATCCCTTATAAAACCCGCATTCTCGGCACTTCCCGGCCCTTCCTCGTTCCACCGCAACCTACCGAAAGCCACTTATTTCGAACCATTTACCCGGCGGAGCGAAGCGGATTCGAACCATCTCGTGGTCGGACGGAACGGTCTCGCGTAGCTGTTGCAGAGTCCAGGCGGCGATGGGATGGGCCGTCGCCTCGAGGTGAATCAATCGACGTGAGGCATGCTCCATTACCGCGAACACGTAGAGGATTCGAAAAGTGGCGGTCACTGCGACGCAAAAATCGCAGGCGATGATCTCGCGAGCGTGATTCTTTAGAAAAGTCGCCCACCGCTGGTCGCCCCGAGGTATACCCGTCGTCGGCGGAGACTTCGTCACATACTTCCGGATCGTTCGCGGCGACACATGAAGGCCGAGCTTCAGCAGCAGCTCGTTTGCGATCCGCTCCTCCGCCCCATGAAGGGTTGTCACGCGCCATCCTGCGAATCAGCTGCTGGAGGTCGGCGGGTATCGGACGCCGGCCGGCTTCGCACTTCCAACGCCAGAAGAGGCGGAAGCCCTGGCGGTGCCACGTGATGAAGGTTCTGGGTTTCACGACGGTCAAAGCGGCGCGCCAATTGAACCACCGGCTCAGCAGTACCAGGCTCAGTCGGGTTGGATTGTCGGCCCGTCGGGGCTTGACCTTGCGCTCTTGGTAAAGGGCGATGCTTACGCAGGAACAGATTCTCGGCTGCCAGCGATGTTTTTGGTCGCAGACAAAGCGCCAAGAACCGCCAGCTGCCGCCGAGAATCTGCAACCAGCTGAGGCAGCTGTGGATGATGCACACTGACTCCTCCCTTTGATCGAAAGTTACCCCCTAAGATTGCAAGATTTCCGCCCGTTTCAAGTGTAGGTTGATCATTTTTGCGGAGGACAGCCGACTATTTTGCGAATTTCCGCTCGGCTTCAACGGCAGCCATGTCGGCCTTCCGAAGTCGCCGAAACACGCCCTCTTCCCGTTGCAGCTCCTTGTTGAAATTCTCAAGCGCTTTCAGAACTTCGACGGGGTGGTACAGCCTCGTCGAAAACTTGGTCGAGGTCGATCCTGTCGCCTGGTTTTGTATTGTCCAATATCAGGATGTGCCTGACTATGGCATAGCTGGGCTCGAAGGACTCTAGCCTCTTGTGTGCCTCGATGAGCCGCCTCCACGCTTCTCCCCAGTGCTTGACGGTCGTTGCCATCAAGGTCTACACCAAGCAACACTTAATGGTGAGCGTGTGAAGAATCGCAGCGCTCCCCACGAGAAAGCGCGATTGATTAAAGGAGCGGACGCACCTCGTGGGTTTCTTCAGCAAACAAAATTTGGATGGATCGCATTGAGATCAAGTACTTGGATATATGAAGTTTAGCCCGGTTCATCGGCCGACGGCGGTTTCTGCCATTGCCAAGAGCGAAAGCCGAAAATTCGCGGAACCATGAGGGAACCGCCAAGGATTTGAGGGCGCTCCGCCGATTGCCGACCGGCAAGACCACAAAAGAACCGGCCGACAACCTTGGGCGATAGGAACGCCGGAGCTTGTGCTCACTACCGGCATGACGATTGAACTGAACCAGCCCAAATGGGCGCTGCGCTACGGATTTTTCCAGATGCCTTGGTTATCGAAACAATTGGACCGCTGAGGACAACCTCTTCACTAAGCCAAGCTATATCGACATCGGCACGGGCGATGGCACGGCCCCGGCCCCGGCAGGTCGGTAGGAATCGCTCCGGGTGCGATTCCGTTGACTCGAATCTTGCTACCCCAGGCGCGCCGCAAGCTCGCCCTCGATCATCAAGCCGAGATCAAGCACGTACAGGGAAATGACGAGATCG
>JASHZA010000315.1 GCA_030042765.1 Candidatus Binataceae bacterium
CGGGCTATACCCCGGATGAAGCCGAAAGCCAGGCGCTTACCGAATATCTGACCCAGCATCGATTGCCGTTGGTCGGAGCCCAGGTGCTCAACGGCCCGGACGGCCAGCGTGCAGTGGTGCTCTACGGGTTTGTCGGTTCCGACTTCGGTCGAAATGACGCGGCGGATAAGGCGCGGCGCTTCACTGGCAACCCGTCGATGGCGGTCGATAATCGGATCAAGGTGAGACCCGAATTACTCGCCTCGGGTTCGCAAGCGGCCACTCCGGACGCGGGAACTTCTGCGAATCCGGAAGACGGCTCTTCGGCGGATGACTCCTATCCGGGCGTGGACAGCTACACTCAGCAACAATCCAACGCGCTCAACCAATATCAGCAAAGCCAGAGCCCGGGCAGCAGCATGGGCTCGATGCTACCCCTTATCATGATGTTGGGCATGCTGGGCATGAGTATGGCGTCGGGCGGAAGCGGCTTCAGCATGGGGTCACCGATGGGATCGCCGTACGGTTACTCGCCGTACAATTCGTATCCGGGTTATCCCTCCGGTTCGCCGTATGGATCGCCGTATGCGCCGTCGCCCTACAGTGCTTCCCCGTTTGGTCCGCCGCCGATGAGCCCCTACTATCACTGACTCCAGCGCGGCGATTACTTGAGGCCGCTGAAGAAGGCTCGGATATCCTCGGCAAGCAGCGCGGGCTCTTCCATCGCGGCGAAATGTCCGCCGCGGGGCATCACCGTCCAGCGCTGGATGTTGAACGCCTGCTCCGCCCAATGGCGTGGAGGCTTCAAGATTTCGCCGGGGAAAATCGCAGCGGCCATGGGTGTTTCGATGCGCTTGTTTGGATCGGGCCGCCACGGATGATGACGGGCTTCATAGTAAAGCCGTGTCGAGGAATTGATCGACTGGCCAACCCAGTAAATCATTATGTTCGAAAGCAACTGATCCTTGCTGACGCGCCGTTCGAGGTCGCCGCCGCAATCGGTCCAGGTGCGGAACTTCTCGGTTATCCACGCGGCGAGTCCGGCCGGTGAATCGCTGAGTCCGTACGCCAGCGTCTGCGGTTTGGTCCCCTGGATACCCTGATAGCCGGTCTCTTCGCGGCGGAAATGGTCCAGATCGGCCAGAAAAACTTTCTCCTCCTGTGTGAGGTCGCTCTTGCTGCGAGTGTGCCCGCCGACAAAGACCAGATTGACATGAATCCCGTAGAGATGCCCGCCGTGCACCTCTCCGAGCCGTGAAGTGACGGCCGAACCCCAATCGCCGCCCTGGGCGCAATACCGCTTGTAGCCGAGCACGCCCGTCATCAGCTTGTCGAAGGTCTCCGCGATCGCCTGGATATTGAAGCCGCGGGTGCGCGGATGGCCGGAGAACCCGTAACCTGGAAGAGAGGGCGCTATCACCGTGAAGGACTGGTTGGGATCTGCCCCGTGCGCGACGGGATCGGTCAACATCGGGATTATCTGCATGAACTCGTAGACCGATCCGGGCCATCCGTGCGAGAGTAACAGCGGCTTGGGATTTGGACCGCGTCCGGGCTCATGGATGAAATGGATGTCGAGACCGTCGATGTTGGTCTTGAAGTGGGCGAAGCTGTTGAGTTCGGCCTGGTGCTTGCGCCAGTCGTAGCGAGTCCGCCAGTACTCGACCAATTCTTTCATGTAGGCGAGGCTCGTCCCATACTCCCATCCCGTGTCGGGTATCTCGTCGGGAAAACGCGTACGGTCGAGCCGTTCGCGCAGGTCCTTCAGAACTTCATCTGAAACATTAATTGTGAAAGGTTCGACTTGTGGCATCGTAGTCCTTCTATTTCGGCGCGAGCGCCTGCTTGACGAGTTCGCTCGCCATCTTGCCGTCCAGGCCTACGCCGAACTGAGCGCGCAGGGATTTCATGAGCGGGCCTACCTGGTCGACGCCGGCGGCGATTTGAGCTGCGATTGCAGCCTTGACCTCCTCGGGGCTGAGCGCAGCGGGCAGATAGCCGTCGAGGATTTTCGCCTCGGTCTCGTTCTGATCGATTAGATCCTGCCGTCCGCCCTTGCGCGCGAATTCGAGCGCCTCGTCGCGGCGGCCCCGTTCACGCTTGAGGACCTGGATGATTTCGGCCTCGCTGGCGTCGCGGCGGACGTCTTTCTCGACACGGGTGATTTCGCTCAGAGCGCCACGAAGGGTCATGACGCGAAGCTTGTCGCCCGCCTTCATCGCGGCCTTGAGATCCTCCTGCAACTTCTGCTTCACCGCCGTCTCTCCTGCGCGAAGACTGCGCTTCGTGTGACTTCGAGGGGATTGCGCGTAGATCCGGGATAACTGTATATATGTTGAACGGCATCCACCTGCTGTGCATCACTCTACAGCCCGCGTTGCACCGTAGAAAGCAGAACTCCGCCGTATCGGAGGCAGTCCCATGGAAGGGATCGACGATCTCGCAAAGGTTGCGCAGTACGGCAAGCAGGTGGATTTCGGCAAGACCGCGAACGACTACGGTCGCTATCGCGCAGGGTACCCGGACGAGCTTTTCGGGAGGCTCGAGGCGTTCGGGATTGGACACGCGGGCCAACGGTTTCTCGATCTCGCAACGGGAACGGGATTTTTGGGTCGAGGCTTCGAGCGATGCGGCGGCAAGGTCATCGGGCTCGACATTTCGATGCCGCTGATGCTGGAGGGGCGC
>JASHZA010000316.1 GCA_030042765.1 Candidatus Binataceae bacterium
AGAACGCAGCGGCGGCGGCAATCGCCACCCCGATCAACCCGATTCCCGAGTTCCGCCATCCTACGTCGAAGCAAATTGCGCCCAACGCGATTATTACTGCGATCGCGATTGCGACGCGCGCTTCTCGCGACAGTCTTGCCCCCTCGGGTACAGCCAACTTCATCGCCCGCTCCGATCCGCCTATGATTCCCGGCAACGGATAGAATAGTCCTTTTCGAGGCGCAGGTCTGTGACCGATGCGATATGCCCGCGGTATCTTCCCACGTGCTCCGCACGCGCGAACCGTCGTTCGCTGCGTTAGCGCGGTCACACTGGCAATTGCCCTTGCCGGATGCGCCGCCAAAAAGCCACCAGCGCTTCCACGCCCGCGCTTCGGCGCCCATACCGCGACACTCGACATTATCTACGGAATCGATGTGCTCGGCGTCGTCCCGATGCCGCCGGGATTCGTCCCCAACTCGGATTACGCGCCGTTGTGGCTCCAGCATGGGACGGAGGTCGGCATCGTCGGCACGGCCGGCGGAGAAGCAGCGGTCATTGGCTTCAGCGGACCAGGGCTCGCCAATCACCGGGTGATCGCGGCGGACTCTGACCTGGGCGGACATATCCTCGATGTCTCCGCCGAAGCGGACGGCGCCGAACTCGCCATCGCGCTCGCGAGGCCTGCGCAAAGCCGCCTTGAAGTGCTTGGGCGTGCGATGTCAGGCGGAGATCGCTCGCTCGCCACCGTCGACGGGAACTTCGACTCCGCCGAGCTGGCGTGGCTCGACCCGGACACCCTCGCGCTGGTTTTGCTCCCGCCTCTGGAGCAGGAGCAGGCGATTACTCCCGGCAGCACCGTGCTCTCTAACGGCGGGCTTTATCTGATCAAGGCCGACGAGCGCCTCCCTCAACGCCTTGAGCTCCCGCGGTGCGACCTGTCGCCTCTGAGCTTCAGCCCCAACGGTTCGCTCGCAATCGGGCAGGGCGACGCTTTCGCCGCTCCGGTGATCATCGACCTGCGCCGCCAAAGCTGTCGTCCTCTCGGGCTCCGCGTTCCACTCAAGGTCCTCGCATGGGCTCGCGACTCGGCCGGCTTCCTCTATATCGCCCGCAGCGGCGACGGATCCGCCAGCGTATTCCGCTATGATGTCGCATCCGCGCAAAGCATCCGCGTTGCGATCTCGTCCGCTGCAGCCGCCTATGCCAGCGACGGCATGATCGTCACTTTGGGCAGCCGGGATTTGTCGGCTCAGCGGATCACCGCCCACTCCGGCCGCCCCGTGAGAGCCGAGATCGCACTGATAAACCCGCGCGAGCCCGAGATAACGGTCAACTCGCTCGGCTTCGAGACGATGCCGGCGACGCTCGCGGCGAGCACGATGGTCTTTTCGACGGCCTCGGACGACGGCGTGATCGACACCTCGACTTTTGCCGCCGGGCCGCTACGCGAGCTCATCGAGTATTCGTATGGGGCGCACGCCGCCTTTGTACTTGCCGCCGGCCACGCGCAAGGTCCCGTCCCGATGAGCTGGTCGCCCGACGGCAAAATGCTCGCATTCGTGGATGGCGACGCGCGTTCGATCACGCTCACCGTGATTGCCCCGCCCCGTTGACGCGGCGGGGAGCTTTGCCTCAACGCATCCGATAGCTTATAAGAAGGGAAAATGGCGGAAATCGCTTCAACACCTGCTTCTCAGGGCACTCCGATAAGGGAAATCCTCGATCGCGTCTTCGCCGGCGCGCGCCTCTCCGAGGCCGACGCGATTGCGCTCATCGAATGCCCCGACGCAGACCTCGACCACCTCCTCGCCGCCGCCGGCGCTATTCGCGACCGCGGCAAGGGCCGCGACGTCACCTATTCGCGCAAGGTCTTCCTGCCCGTCACCAACCTCTGCCGCGACCGCTGCACCTATTGCACCTTCCGCAAGGACCCCGGCGATCCCGGCGCCTGGACCATGACGCTGCCGGAAATCGCGCAATGGTCCCGCCGCGGACACGAGCTCGGCTGCAAGGAGGCGCTGATGTGCCTCGGCGACAAGCCCGAACTCGCCTTCAAGGAATATCGCGAAACCCTGGCGTCGCTCGGCGCACGGAGCACTATCGAATACGTCGCCCGCGCCTGCCAAACCGCCCTCGATGAGGGCCTGCTGCCGCATACCAACGCCGGTATCATGACCCGCGACGAGATGCGGAGCCTGCGTCCGATCAACGCCAGCATGGGCCTGATGCTCGAGAGCATCTCGCCCCGCCTGCGACAGCGCGGCGGCGTCCATCAATCGGCGCCCGACAAGGACCCGGCTGTGCGGATGCGCATGATCGACGAGGCCGGCGAACTCAAAATCCCCTTCACCACCGGGATCCTGCTCGGCATCGGCGATACTCCTGCCGAACGCGCGCAAAGCCTCATCGCGATTCGCGACTCGCACGAGCGCTACGGACATATCCAGGAGGTCATCATCCAGAATTTCCGCGCCAAGCCGGAAATCCCGATGGCCGACGCGCCCGAACCGCAGGCGCTCGAAATGGCGCGCGCGATCGCGACCGCGCGACTGGTGCTCGGTCCCATGATGAACGTGCAGGCGCCGCCCAATCTGTCACCGCACGAAATCGAACTCTTCCTCGACGCCGGCATCAATGACTGGGGCGGAATTTCGCCGCTCAGCAAGGACTACGTCAACCCCGAGGCGCCCTGGCCACATCTCGAGGCGCTGGCGGATCGATGCAAGCGCGCCGGTTTCCGGCTGAATCAGCGGCTCGCGATCTACCCCGAATACATCAACGACGAGTGGGTCGACCCGGCCATCATGCCGGCCATCGCCCGCCTCAACGCCCGGCTCTAAGCGCACCCG
>JASHZA010000317.1 GCA_030042765.1 Candidatus Binataceae bacterium
CAGTCCCGGCGCGTACGCCATGATCGAACAGGTTCGCGCCGCGCTCACGGGCTTCCGGGTGCCGGGCTGCAGCAAGATGTACCCGCTGCGCGAAAGATTCGTCACGCGGGACAAGCAGGGCGCGGTCTGGGTGTACGCGATTCGCTTCGGACTGGCTACGGCGGCGGTCGAACCCTCCAGCGCCGACAATTTCCCGCTGTTCGTGAAAGGGATCGTGCAGGAGCAGGGCGGACTGACCGCAATCAGCCTCGCTCCGGCACCCTATACTTTCAATACGACCGGGCAGATCCAACTGCCACAGGGCAACGTTTCGCAGGTGGCGCTGACGGATCCCGCGAACGGAATCGCGTACACGGCCGGCGCCGACTACTCAGTCGATACGGCAAACGGGATTATCACGAGCAACCCGAGCGGCGCGATAGCGGCGGAAGCGGTCGTAAACGTCGCATACACATACGCGGAGACGGCAACGGCAGCGGCGGGCGGCGGGAACGCCCCCACCGCGCCCACAAACTGAGCGGAGCATAACCAACCCGTCCACCGCAGCGGTGGCGGACAGGCACTCGGTGAACCGAAATGGCTATATCCTTCCTGCACGGCGTCGAAGTAATCGAGACGACCACGGGCCCTGCGCCGATTACAGTCGTCAAATCGTCGGTGATCGGACTGGTGGGAACCGCGCCCCTGTGGGCGGTGGCATCGCCGGCGAACCCGCCGGCAATCAACACGCCGACCCTGGTAAGCTCGGCCCGAGACGCCGCGAATTTCGGACCGCTGGTCCAGGGCTACACCATCCCATACGCACTGGCGGCGATCCAAGCGCAAGGCGCAGGCGAGGTGATCGGGGTGAATGTCTTCGATATCACCCGGCATACTTCCGACCTGATAGAATCGCTTACCTTCGGTGCGGCGGGCGCGATCAACCTTGGACATATGGGAATCGCAGATTTGACGTTGCTCCCGACGGCCACGACGGCGGTAAGCGGCGAGTCACACTCGTTTGCCGGGACGCCGGCGACGGTCCAGCTCGCCCATGGCAATATCAACGCCGCAACAGTGGTGCTGACCAGCAATCCGGCCGGAACCACCTACGTGCCGGGCACGGATTACTCGGCCGACGCGCGCAGCGGGTTGATTACAGCGCTGACCGGCGGCGCAATCACGTCAACAGAAGCGATACTGGTCAGCTACAGTTACTATTCCGGAACACCTTACGTGGCGGGAACTGACTATTCCGCGGATATGCTAAATGGGGTGGCGGCGCTCAATACCGGCGGCGCGATTGCTGCGGGAGCGGCGGTCATCGCTTCGTTCAGTTACGCCGACCCCAGCAAGGTGACCGACGCGGACATAATCGGGGCGGTGACGGGAGCGAGCTACTCGGGAATCCAGGCGCTGAGGACGACGTACGGAACGATGGGGTTCTTTCCCAAGCTGCTGACGGCCCCCGGATACGCGCAGAACGCCGATGTGGCGTCCGCATTGCTTTCGACGGCGGGGACGCTGCGCGCGATGGCGCTGATCGATGCGCCGCCGGGCACGATCCCGGCCACGGCGATAGCGAATCGGGGCGTTGCTGGCAACGCCTTCGACACGAGTTCAACCCGCGCGATTTTATGTTATCCGCAGGAGACGTTCTACGACACCGGGCTGGTGCCGACAGGCGTCACGCTCAACGGGTCGGCAGCTTCGCCAACCAGCGCTAATCAGAACGCGGTGGGACCATACTCGCAATGGGTGGCCGGAGCGATCGCGGCACAAGACCTGGAAAACGGCTACTGGTGGTCGCCCTCGAACACCGAGGTGAACGGAATACTGGGTCCGGACGTGACGCTGTACGCTTCGATGCTGGACGCGGCGTCAGACGTCAACACTTTGAATTCGGACGGGATAGTAACCGTATTCAACGCGTTCGGCAGCGGCCTGCGGGTGTGGGGCAACCGATCGGCGGCTTATCCAACCGTGACGACGCCGGACAACTTTATAAGCGTGCGGCGGACCATGGACGTAATCGAAGAGTCGGTCGAACTGTCGATGCTGCAGTTCCTCGATCAACCGATCAGCAACGCACTGATAACGGCGATCCTGGCGAGCGTCAACGCGTTCATACGGACGCTGATCCAGCGCGGGGCGCTGGTGGCGGGAACCGCAACATACGACCCGGCGGAAAATCCGCCGAGCTCGGTGGCCAGCGGGCAACTGGTCTTCGACATTGACGTCATGCCGCCGCCGCCGGCTGAGCGGATCACGTTCAATGTGTTCATCGACTCGACGCTGCTGAGCCAACTCGGCGCCACCAGTTCGTTGACGGGCACGGCGGCGAGCGCATAGGACACGAGCTAATCGCGGCACGGCCGCTCGTTAACGCATCCGGCCCAGGCACGCGCAACGCGGGAGAGAAAGCAAGGCTATTACAATGGATATATCGGTAAATCGGATCACCAACGCCAACATCTACGTAGACGGCACCGGCCTGCTCGGCCGTGCGGAAGAGATCGAAGTGCCCCAGCTGCGCCATCGGATGGTCGATCACAAGGCGCTCGGAATGGCAGGAACAGCGGAGTTCTGGGCAGGAGTTGACAAGCTGGAGGCAAAAATCAAATGGGCCTCGCTCTACCCGGAGGCCCTGACGGTGGCCGCCTCTCCGTTCACCGCGCATTCGTTCCAGGTGCGCGGGGACCTGGAGCAGTACACGAGCCAGGGCCTGAGCGCCGAATTGCCGGTAGTGTACCTGATGACGGGGGTGTTCAAGGACGCAGGCTCGCTGACCTTCCGTCAGCATGAGAACGTCGAGACTACTTCCGCCATCACAGTCTACCATTCGGAACTGTACGTGAACGGCGTGCAGATCCATCTGTACGACGTGCTCGCCAACATCTACGTGGTGAACGGAACGGACCAGCTAGCCAACTTCCGCACGAACCTGGGCGCCTGAGTGGAGTCGCTCGCATGACAGACAGCCAAGGCGCAGTGTTCTCGCTGCTATGGCTCCCCGAGGGGACGCCGATCTCCTCGACCGGACCCGGCGCGGTGATCCCCGTCACGCCGGCACTGCTCACGACGATCGGCTTCGCCCAGACGTGGTTGATGGGCACGCTTAACGCGCCAGGCCCGATGCAGCTCTGCGTCGTTTACGCGGCGGGCGTGTCGCCGGCGCCGGAGATGCTCATCCCCGACCCCGATACGAACCGTTTTATCACGCCGGCGCCTGACGAACCCTGGAATCTCTTCTATCCGCAGGTGGTTCTTACCATCGTGCCGACGCCCTCCGACCAGGCAGCCGGTGGCGAGCATTCCAGTGGCGGGCCACCGAGGGGGTGAGAAAGTGAGGCAGCGCGCGCAGCGGGTCGTAATTCAAATGTCTAGTCGTCCTTCAAGCAACTGGGTCTCGGGGCCGACGGCAGCAGGAATCTCGCCGCCCGTCGCACCGGAGTTCGGAGCTTTCGTACCGTTCGTTCCCTGCTCCCGTCCGGCCCCAAAATACCCGGAGCACGCGGGTTTTGCGGAGGAGACCACATGAGCGAGGAAGTCAGGCGTATCACGCTGCCGTCGGGACGCATGGCGTCGATTCGGCGCGGAAAAGGACGCGATCTGATGCGGGCCCATCGAGCGGCCGCGGGCAATCCCGAGCCGCTGGCGGTGTCGTTCGCGCTCGTGGCGGAACTTGCGGAGATAGAGGGCAAAACGATCGTTTATGAAGACGTGCTGGCGATGGATCTCGAGGACGTGCTGACGCTGCAGGCCGAGGTGGTCGGAGGCGGCGAGGATGCAAATTTTCCGCCGCCGGCGGCAATTCCGCCGGCGGACTCCCCGGACCAGGCACACTCGCAGGACTCATCGAATTCGGATTCCGGCACTCGGAGCTAGCCGCGATGGAATTGGC
>JASHZA010000318.1 GCA_030042765.1 Candidatus Binataceae bacterium
GGTCGCCGCCACTCCGACGATTCCGGGCAGCGTCGCGAACGTATTCGACAACCCCATCAGGATTCCGGCATAGCGCGGCGCCACGTCCAGATGGTTAACGGCGAAGGCTCCAGTCCCGATCGCGGTGCCGCCCAGCGACACCGTCACCAGCGCGACCGCCGCCACCGCCGAATGGATCAGCGGCAGCCCCAGCAGCGCCACCCCGCCCAGCGTGAACGCGATCGATTGCAACGTCTTTCGCACCATGCTCAGACTCATCCCGCGCTTGTGCAGCCCATCCGCGATCCATCCGCTCAGGTTCTGCATCACGAACGCGGCCGCGTACGGGATCACCGAGAAGACACCCAGCCGCGCCATCGGCACGTTGAACGTATGGTGCAGGTAGGTCGGCAGCCACAACAACAGGATGTAAAAGCCGAAGTTGTTGCACAGATGGGCAATGACGATGGCCCACACCGCCTTCTCGCGCAGAATCCTGCCCCACGGGATCGCGTCGGCGAGCGCCACCTCCGATTGTCCGCGGCGGATAACCTCCATCTCTGCCGCGCTCACGCCGTCGCAGTCCTCCGGACCGTCGGCCGCCTTGCTCCACCAGACCGCGAGCCACACGATCCCAAGCGCGCCCGAGAGATAGAACACCGCCCGCCACCCGATCGCGATTACGATCAGCGGGCTCGCCAGCAGCGCGATCATCGTCCCGAACGCAACCCCGCTGAAGTGCAGCGCGATCGCCCGTGCCCGCTCCGACGCTATCGTCCACCGCGCCGCTATACTGTGTACCGCCGGGAAATTCAGCGCCTCGCCCGCGCCCAGCAGCGCCCGCATCACCAGCAGCGCAACGAACGACACCGCCGCCGACGGCGGCGTCAGAAATGTCGCCGCCGACCACAAGGCCACGCCGGCCGCCAGCACGCGCTTGCCGCCGAAGCGATCGGCCATCCATCCGCCGAGCATCTGCGGCCACAGGTATCCCCAGAAAAAGGACGAGAGCACCAGTCCCGTGCGAGCGGCGTCGTAGCCGTTGTCACGGGACAGCGGGATGATCGCAATCGAAATATTGACGCGGTCGACGTAACACAGCGCGGTTGCCAACGCGAAGAGTACGACGATCGTGTAGCGCCGCGGCCATGTGGTCTCGCTCGCTACCGCCCCTTCGATCTCGGCCGATTCTTCCAAGCTCGTGCGACCGTCCGACCGACCTTGGCCGGCGTTTTTCCCAACGACAATCGTCACCCTGCCGGGAACGATCGCCCGCTCTCGAAGATCTTCTCGCTCTAACGTCCGAGCGCGTGCCGCACCGTGTTCAAAACGTAAATGAACTCGCGCGGCGAAGCGATCTCGCCCATCTCGGCCACTCGCGCCAGCACGTCCATCTCGTCGCTGGTAACACTCAGACTCCGCCGCAAGCGGTCATTCTTGCGAAATTCCTCCCAGGCCGATCGTTTGCCCGATCCGTCGTCCGACTTGAGCAATTCGACCGTGCCCGGATTTGCAAGAAAGAACAACTCCCGGCGATCCAGCGCCAGCACTTCCGCGAGGCGGCTCAGAACCTTGTCAGACGGGTGTCGCTTCCCCGATTCCAGGTGCCCGACGTACGGCGTTGAGGTCTTAATCCGTTGCCCGACTTCTTGTTGTGTGAGATCGAGTTGCCGCCGCCGTTCTCGAATCACCTGCCCGAACGTCCGTTCTTTCCTCCGCGTCATTCAGTCGCCCCAGACCTTGTTATTGCGCACATGCGTCCCGCTGAATGCGGCCGGACTCATATTGACGACAAACGCTGGAAACCAGCGGTCATCGCTCGCTATGCGATCGGCAGCTTACGGCTGGCGCGCACGCGCGCTTAGTCTCTCCAGTTTCCCCCCGGAAACTTCCCCCGGCCTTCAGCGCGCCGCTCCTACACGTCAGTCCCTATTCTATTTCGCTTTCCCCCGTGACACCTCGCGAATGATGTTATTCACTACTTTCGCCCGCGGAGCAAGCCATTGCCCCTATTCCTCAGTACGACCGCGGCAGTTGCAGCACATGCTCGCTGAGATAGTTTAGCACCATCTCCTGCGACACGGGCGCGATCTTCAGCATCCGGCATTCACGAAAATAGCGCTCGACGTCGTATTCCCGCATGTAGCCATAACCGCCTAACGTTTGCACTGCCCGATCGCAGGCCTCGAATCCCGCCTCGGCCGCGCGCAGCTTGGCTATATTTGCTTCCGCGCCGCACGGCTTCCGCTGGTCGAACAGCCATGCCGCCTTCAGCATCATCATCTCGGCCACCTCGAGCTTGGCGTAAGCGTCGGCCAGCGGATGCGCGATCGCCTGGTTCTGACCGATCGGCCGCCCGAAAACCACGCGTTCCTTCGCGTAATGCACCGCTTTGTCTACCGCCGCCCGTCCGATTCCGATCGCCTCCGACGCTACCAGGATTCGCTCCGGATTGAGCCCGTCGAGCAGGGTGTGGAAACCGCGGCCCTCCTGGCCCACGACATCCGACGCCGACACCTTCAGGTTGTCGATGAACAGCATGTTGGTGTCCACCGCGTGCCGTCCAAGCTTGTACAATTCGCGCACCTCGACCGCCTGCCGATCGATATCCGCAAAAAACAGCGTCATCCCGTCGGTCTTCTTGACCACCTTGTCCGCGGGTGTTGTGCGGGTCAGCAGCAACATCTTGTGCGATTCCTGCGCCTTGGTCGTGAACACCTTCCGTCCGTTCACGACGTAATAGTCGCCCTCGCGCCGGGCAAAAGTCTTGATGTGCGTAATATCGTTGCCGGCGTCCGGCTCCGTCACC
>JASHZA010000319.1 GCA_030042765.1 Candidatus Binataceae bacterium
CAATCGTCTCTTTTTCCGGGAAGCCAGGGTCGCGCAGATGGACGTGTGCGTCGACCAGTCCCGGCACGACCCACAGTCTTGCACAGTCAATTACCAGAGCGTCCGCCGGAGGCTTCAACCTGCCGGCCGGCTCGACCGCGTCGATCTCGCCGTCGATTACAAGCAGATCGTAAGCCCCGTCGATCCCTGCCGCCGGATCGATCACCCGCCCGCCGGTCAGCATCAACGGCTTCAAGTCGGGCTCTCCCTCTCCCGCAGAGAGTCGACCATCGAGTAGAGCAACACGCGATCGGGATTTTTTCGCGTCTCGGCGCCGATACCGAGGCGGACCTGCACCCGTTCGGCGCGCGTAGTCGGAATATTCCGCCCGACATAGTTGGGGCGAATCGGCACAGCGCGATAGCCGCGGTCGATCAGCACCGCGAGCTTGACCGCCGCCGGACGTCCGTGCTGCCACAACGCCGTCATCGCGCGCTGCACGGTCCATCCGCTGTTGATCACGTCGTCGACCAGTACGATCGCGCGCCCGTCCACGTTGAAAGTTTCGGCGCCGTCGATCGCGCGCAATCGCGGGTCTCCACCATAGACGTCCAGCGCGGCGCACGGGGGGCGCACTCCGGTTTGCGCCTCGATCAGGTCGCGCAGCCGCATCGCGAGCATCGCGCCGCGGCTCACCACGCCGACTATCGCAATCGCGGTCGGATCCGCGGCGTCGGCGATCGCCTGCGCCGCGATCGCCTCACATGCGCGCGCGATTTCCGCCGCATTCATGATCTCCCGCTGCGGGCCGCGCTTGTACGGCTCGTATCCCCGCTCTTCGGCCTCCTTGACGCTTTCGAATACCGCCAGCGTACCCTCTTCTATCCACTGGCGGACGTAGCCGGAGAGGTTCTCATCGAAATGGTAGTACCGATGCGACGTCGCGTGGCCGACATACTCGACGCGCGAGTCACGCTCGCAGAATCCGCAGCGCAGCGCCAGCCGCGAACGATTCGACCCGCTCGCCAGCCGGAAACGCGGGCGCAGGTAGGAGCCCTCGCTGCGCGTGATACAGGTAGGATGAGCGCAGCGGGGCGCCGGCTCGTGCTTGAAGCTGATGGGAGGCTCAGGCGCTTGCGGCCGCAGGACCTCGCGCGCGGCGCTCTCGAGCATCCACGCGACCAGCGCCATCCGCACCGGAACACCCGCGGCCGCCTGTTCGAAGTAAACCGCGCGCGGATCCGTGTCCAGTTCGTAGGCCAGCTCGTCGGTTCGCGGCAACGGATGCATCACCACCGCTTCCTGCGTGCGGCTCGTGCGCAACGCACGGACGTCGAAGTGCCCGTAACCTTGCGCCGCCCGATCCTTGTCCGCCAGCCGCTCCTTTTGCAGGCGCGTCACATAAAACGCATCGAGCGCCGCCGGCGGCCGCACCTCCGGAACCTTTTCCAGCGGATTCTCGCTGGTGAACAACGCCATCTGATGCGGCGCGCTCGGCGTCAGATAGAGCGCGTCGAGACCGCCCGCGAACGAGGACTTGAGCTCGTCGATCGTTACCGTCGAAAACTTGTAATTGCGCTCGGCCGCGAGCCGTTCAAGCACATAATCCGGCACGTCCATCCCGCCGTACGGAACCGCAACGATATTGGCGCCAAAGCGGGCCAGCGCATAGATCAGCGAATGCACCGTCCGTCCGAACTTCAGGTCCCCGCAAATCGCCACCGTCAGTCCCTTAAGATCGCCCTTCTTGCGCCGCAGGATATAGAGATCGCACAGCGTCTGCGTCGGATGCTCGCGGCTGCCGTCGCCCGCGTTGATCACCGGCACCGGCGCGTACTCCGCCGCCACCCGCGCGGCGCCGTCGCACGGATGGCGCACCACGATCAGATCCGCGTACGCCGAAACCACCCGCACAGTATCCGCGAGGCTTTCGCCCTTGGCGGCCGACGAAGCCTGCATATCCGCCGAGCTGATCACCGATCCCCCCAGCCGATTCATCGCCGACTCGAAGGAGAGCCGCGTCCGCGTCGACGGTTCGTAGAACAGCGTCGCCATGATCAGGCCGCCGGCGCGCGTCGAGGGCACGCCGTCGCGCAGATTCTCCGCGAACATGTCAGCCAGCTCGAAGATTCGCTCGATCTCCGGTATCGCCAGATCCTCGATCGAGACCAGATCGTATTTGGGCAGGCGGCGCATCGCTTAGCTTTTTTCGCCTCCCACCACGACTGCATCGACTCCGTCGATTTCAGCAAGGCGCACATACACCCGCTGTCCCGTCGGCGCCGCGATATTCTTGCCGACATAGTCCGCGCGAATCGGAATCTCATGCTGGCCGCGATCCACCAGCACCGCCAGTTGAATCGATTCGGGCCGCCCCAGGTCCGCAAGCGCCGTCAGCGCCGCGCGCACCGTGCGCCCGGTGTAAAGCACGTCGTCGATCAGGATTACGTGCCCGCCGTCGAGCGCAAACGGGATATTGCGTCCCAACAGGCGCGGATCTCCGGGTTCGCCCTTGCCGTCGTCGCGATACGAAGAGATGTCCAGCGTGCCGACCGGGACCTCGCGTTCGCCGTCCTGGCGCAGCGCCTGCGCCAGCCGTTCGGCCAAAGTGGCGCCGCGCCGCACGATACCGATCAGCGCAAGATTGCCGGCACCGTCGTTGCGTTCGGCGATTTCGTGCGCAATCCGCTTGACGCAGCGGGCGATCGCCTCGCCGTCCAACGCGAGTGCGGGCTTGTTGGTCATCAGTTTCGTCCGCCAGTTCCGCGGCAAATCGGTCCGCCGCCGGCTTGGATGCGAAGCGGCTTCCGGTGGCAAAAAAAATCCGGTCTGCGGATGCAGCCGGAACCAGCTTGAAATGATCGCATTTTTGTTACCTTTTCGCCCTCACAGGAGCGAATTAAAGGCTCTAAGGTTATTATGGATGTCGATTTGCGCCTAGTCAAATCGGACGTATCGGGTTGTCAACAGGTTTCCCGTCGCCGGTCCGCCCGCCGCCCTCACCACCCTGGCGATCGCGCCACTCGCTACTGACCCTGCAGCACCGGCTGGATCGTGAGCTTGGACTGCAGATTATCGAGCGATTCCTGAACCCCTTCGGCGGCGATATCATGCGCGCGGACCCAGCGCGCGCCGCGTTGGATAAAGTTGGGCAGGTCGAGAATATTTTCCGTCAGCGCCTGCTGCTGCTTCGCGAACTTCGCGGTCCACACCACCTGCTTGGTGTTTTCGTCCACGAAGTGGATCGTAAAGGCCACTGCGGCAGGTGTTTGCGCGGCGTAGTCGTAACCGACGCGCTCGCGGTAGCGATTGAGCGCGCCATAAATCACGCCGTCGGCCGCGACCTTGCGTCCGAGTTCGATCGCGTTCTGATCCATGTTGGCTTGGGTGGTCGGCGGCAGTTGTTGCATCGCAGACTCGACGTCATCCTGCGGCACCACCTCCCAACCGCCCATCATCGAGGCTCGCGCGTAAATTTCCGCGGTGACCGACTCGGACGCTCCGGCTTCAAGGGTCTGGTCGACCTGGTCCGGCTCATCGATCAACGGCATCACCGCGATTTTGTGAATGATGACCGCTTTGATCGAGCGAACGGAGTGAACGTCCAGACCGGGCGTTCGCGTGAAACCCGGGATACTTCCGACCGCGTTGCCCAACCCCTGCACTACCGGGGTGTTCTCAACCTCCTGACAAGCGGCGGCCGCGAACAGAGCGGCGGCCACGAGGGTCGCGCGAACCAGCGTGCGAACCCTCACGATACCACCTTGATCGAAAGCTCCTTGAGCTGCCTCGGATCGACTTCGGAAGGCGCTCCACTCATCGGATCCACCGCCTTCTGGGTCTTGGGAAACGCCATCACGTCGCGCAACGAATCGGTCCCGCACACCATCATTGCGATACGATCGACGCCAAATGCGATCCCGCCGTGCGGCGGCGCACCGTAAGTGAGCGCTTCGAGCAGGAAGTTGAATTTGCCGAGCGCCTCCTCGCGCGACAGCCCCAGAACGCGAAGGATACTGATTTGCAGCTCCGGATCGTGAATCCGGATTGATCCACCGCCCATCTCCTGTCCGTTGAGCACCATGTCGTAGGCAAGCGCTCGCATCTTTGCCGGATCGGAATCGATCAATCCCACGTCATCGGGATGAGGCGCGGTGAACGGATGATGGGCCGAGACCAGCCGCTTGTCCTCTTCGCTGTATTCGAAAAGCGGGAAGTCGACGACCCATAAAAAACGCAATGCCGCGGGGTCGGGCAGGGTGAATCGGTTTCCGAGCTGGAGCCTTAGATCGCCCATCACTGGGCGGGCCTTGTCCCTCGGCGCTGCGACCATGAGCAGAGTAGCGCCGCCGCCAAGGCCGGAGGCGGCGCCCACACGCGCGCGTTCTTCGTCGCTGACGTGGCGCGCGATCGGACCCTGCCACGCCCCGTCCGCGGATTTGGCCCAGGCGAGACCGAGCCCCTTCTGCGTGCGCAGAGCCTCCGCCATCTCGTCGAGTTCGCGCCGCGAGAGCTGATGTTCCCCCGGCAGCGCGATCCCGTAGATCGAGTCGCCGCGCGCGATCGCGTCCGCGAAGACCTTGAAGGAAGTACCGGCAAATGCCGCCGTGAGATTGCTGATTTCGAGGCCGAAGCGCAGATCAGGCTTGTCCGAGCCGTAATGCTCCATCGCCTCCTCGTAGGGCATCCGCGGGAAGGGCGGCTCGAGCTTGATACCGACGGCGTATTCGTACACCGACGCCATCATGCCCTCGGCCACCGCCATCACCTCATCGGGCCGCGGACCGGTCATCTCGATATCGACCTGGCTGAACTCGGGCTGGCGGTTGGCGCGCAGGTCCTCGTCGCGGAAGCATCTTGCGATCTGATAGTAGCGGTCGAAGCCGCCCACCATGAGGAGCTGCTTGAGCAACTGCGGGGACTGCGGCAGCGCGTAAAATTTGCCAGGATTGACTCGGCTCGGCACCAGGTAGTCGCGCGCACCCTCGGGCGTCGACCTCCATAGAATCGGCGTTTCGACTTCGATAAATCCCTGCCCGTCCAGCCACGCCCGCACGCCGCGCAGAGCTTGATGGCGGCGGCGTAAATTGCGTTGCATCTCAGGACGGCGCAAATCGAGATATCGATATTTGAGGCGCACTTCCTCGGCGGCGGCCTCGACTCCGGCGCCCAGCGGGAAAGGCGGCGGCAGTGAAGCGGAGAGAATTTCCGCGTTCGCAACCACCACTTCGATTTCGCCGGTCGGCAGTTCCTTGTTGATCGTGCCCTCCGAGCGGAGCACGACTTTGCCCTTGACCGCTAGGTAGTACTCCGCGCGGACGCCCTCGGCCACTTCGTGGGCCGCGGGTTCATGCGCCGGGTTGAAGACGAGCTGGATGATTCCTTCGCGGTCGCGCAGGTCGATGAAGATGAGCCCGCCGTGATCGCGGCGCGTTGCGACCCATCCCCACAGCGCGACCTCGCGGCCGGCATCGGCGGCGCGCAGCAGGCCGCAGTAATTGGAACGTGGCCACGGCGGCAAAGGTGAATATGCGGCTTTTGTCGGCATCAGTCGTGTCGAAGAGGATACCTGTAGGAGTTGACGTACGGAATAGTTCAGTCTGGTGGCAGCGCGTCGGCGGCCTTTCTGATCGCTTCCGCCACCTCGCCCTGCGCGACTTCGCGCTGCGTGCTGGCTCTCAGGTCGCGCAGTTGCACGACTCCGCGCGCGATCTCGTTCTCGCCGATTATCACGATAAAGGCGGCGCCCATCCGGCTGGCGATCGTGAGTGCGGCCTTGAGCTTGCGGTCGGTCGGAAGCAGCTCGACCGGCAAGTCGCGTTCACGCAGGTCATGCGCGAGGCTCATCGCCGCGAGATTGCCCTGATCGCCAAGCCCAACCAACGCGACCCGCGGGTGCGCGTCGAACTTCGACTCACTTGCCTGAAGCGCCAGCGCAGTTCGTTCGATACCGATAGCGAAGCCGGTTCCGGGGACGGCTGCGCCGCCAAGTTCCTTGACGAGCCCGTCGTATCTGCCTCCAGCGGCGATCGCGCTCTGCGCGCCCACGGATGCGGAGACCACTTCAAAGGCCGTTCGCGTGTAGTAATCCAGGCCGCGCACGAGGTTGGGCTTCACCACGAAGGGCACAGCCCGGCGGCTCAGAAACTGCTTCACGTCGTCGAAGTGCTTGCGGCATTCGTCGCACAAATAATCGAGGCTTTTGGGCGCCGCCTCGGCGATCCTGTCCCCGTCGATTTTGCAATCGAGGATTCGCAGCGGATTGCGCTCGAGGCGCTGATGGCAGTCCTCGCAGAGTTCCTTCAGGTGTGCGCGCCCAAATTCCAGCAGGGCAGCCCGGAATGCGGGCCGGCAGTTTGGCTCGTCGCATCCGAGCGAGTTGATCTCGAAACGCACCTGAAGCCCAAGCTCGTGCGTCAGGTCGTCGATCATGATCATCAGTTCCGCATCGCTGGCCGCGTCGGCGCGCCCGAAAATTTCCACGCCGAACTGATTGAACTGGCGATAGCGGCCCTTCTGCGGGCGCTCGTAACGCAGCATCGGACCCAGGTAGTAGTAACGCTGGTAAGGATCCCTTCGGTCGAGGCCCGCTTCTATGTATGCGCGAACGACGCTCGGAGTTCCCTCGGGACGCAGCACCATATCGTCGGTCCCCGCGCCTTCATCCGAGCGCCTGACGACGTACATCTGTTTGGTGACGATGTCCGAGGTCTCGCCGGTGGAATGCTGATAGAGCTGGATCCGCTCCATCATCGGGATGCGAATTTCGCTCAGGTTGTAGCGGCGCGCGACGGCGCGCGCGCGCTCCTCGACGATGCTTGCGGCTCGCGCATCGGGACCGATCAGGTCCTGAAAACCTCTAAGTCGTGTCAAACCCAAAATGGCCTATGACCTCGGCGGGCGCCGCCGCCATCGAAGGCAGCAGGCACCGGAGTCCACTGAATATAACACCTATTTTCGAGGCTGTGCGACGCGGACGACGCCAGTCACGGCTTCCGCAGCAGCCTTCGCCTCGGTGATGGTCTGAAAGGATTGCGTCGAAGAACGGGCGGCGCCGGCAAACGCAGCGCAGCGCCGGCTCGGTGCCAGTCTCAGCTTTTGAAGGTGGGGCCAGGTACCGGTTGTTCAGCTTTCGGACGCCCCAGCAGTAGAAAAAGGAAAGAAAAAATCAGGCGAACTATCGCGACTACGGGACTGCTCTTTTGCGTATAAACCGGATTCATGTCGAGGGGCTGGCCATCGACCCGAGCCACAGCCGAGACACCCGTCTTGACTCGAACCTTGACTTTAACCTTGGTTCCATCCTCCGCGGTTATGTCCTCCCACTGGTCGTTCGAATCTGCGATCGGAACGTCAACGGCTTTGCCGTCGGGAAGTGTCACTCGTATTTTACGCAACGCCATCGCCCTCCCCTCACCCGTGAGTCACACCCGCGTTTTGATGGGCAACTCGTTCCAGCATATAAAATCGTCTCACACGGCCGGTCGGGTGGGAAGCCGAAAAGCCGCATCGTCGCCTGGCCGCGCCTCGACGCAACGCCTATTCAACGCCGTTGGCCGCAGGAGAAGGCTGCGAGTCTGGTTGCTGATTCGCGCCCTGCGGCGGCATTCCGGGTAAATGCCCCGTCTCGTGGTATTCGTAGCCTTCGTAGCCGAGCGAACCGAGCATCAGCGCCGGACAGCCCGAAAGCCCGAGTGCGAGCAGGGCGAACGCGGCCACTACCAGCCATCGCGGTGAGTAAGTCTTCCTGAGCCGCATATTCCTCATGGCTGCGCTGAGCCGCTATCAGACAAGTACGCCGGTCCTCGCGGAAGGGTATCAGCCGGACTGTACATGGGAGCGACCACACGGCGGTGCGTTCACGCCGTGCGCTTAATCAGCTTGATGTCGGTCTCGAGATTATGACGAAGCCCTTACGCTGATAATCTTCGATACAGTGTGCCCGCTCGGAAGTAGCCGTCGAGGGCAGCGAGGAAAACTGTCGCGTTTGGCTCATCTTTAACGACATTCCAGTCTTGGAAAGCTTGCCCGACGCGATAGAGTTTCTGTAGCACGTCGTTCTTTTCGAAATTTTCGGCGGTATTGAAAATCCGGGACATAATGTCTGCCCGACAAGCAAAGGGGCCGCTCGCGAGCGGCCCCTTTTTCGTAATCACAAAGTGTGGGAATCGATCAGACCGTCAGGATATGGATCGTGCAGGCCGAGCCCAGGCCGATCACGTGCGCCATTCCGGCCTTGGCGTTGGGAACCTGACGCTCCTTCGCGCGATCGTCCTGCGTCAGATGCCACACGACTTCGCAGATGTTGGCGACGCCGGTCGCGCCCAGCGGATGACCCTTCGAGAGCAGCCCGCCCGAAACGTTGACGGGAGACTTGCCGCCGAGGCCCGGGTGCACGCCGCCGCCCTCGTCAATGAACTTGCCCGCCTCGCCATCGCCACATAGTCCGAGATTCTCGTAATGGACCAGTTCGGCCGTGGCGAAGCAGTCGTGCAATTCAGTAAGCGCGATATCCTTGGGGCCGAGTCCCGCGACTTCGAAGGCCTTCTGCGCGGCTCGTCTCGTCAGCGTGCTCACGTCCGGCAGCGTCAGGTCGCGGTCAGTGTACGGATCGGAGGTCAGCACCGAGGCAGCGATCCGCGCGCGCTTGCGGCCGCCCGCAAGCTGCTTCAGCTTGTCCTCCGACACGAGGATCGCCGCGGCGGCGCCATCACCCGTCGGGCAGCACATGTAGAGCGTGTTCGGATACGCCACCATCCGCGCGCTCATCACGTCCTCCAGCGAGACCTCGTTGCGATACTGGGAGAATGGATTCTTGGTCGCATGCTTGTGCGACTTCACCGAAATCTTGGCAAAGTGCTCGAGCTTGGTCCCATACTTTCGCATGTGCTCCATGCCGGCTTGCCCGAATACCGCCGGCATCAGGCCCGAGCCGATGCGTCCCTCGGTCGAGTAGGCGGGATCGGAGCCGCCGCCGCCACCGCCGAGCAGTCCCTGCTTGCCCATCTGCTCGACCCCGACCGCCATCGTGACGTCGTACATCCCCGAGGCTACGGCCATATAGGCTTCGCGGAACGCGGTCGAGCCGGTGGCGCAGGCGTTAGCGACGTTGATTACGGGAATCCCGGTCTGGCCGATTTGCTGGAGGATTCGCTGACCCACCATCGCGTTGGACTGATAGAGATTCCCCGACGCGAACATCTCGACGTCCTTGATGGAAATTCCAGCATCTTTGAGTGCGGTGAGAGCGGCTTCGGCGCCGAGCTCAGGAACCGTCTTATCGGGATAGCGGCCGAACTTGATCATCCCTGTACCGAGAACGTAAACGTTTCGCATCTCAAATCCTCCTGCGGTTGGCGTCAAGCGATCAGCAAGCCCGCACAGTTACGACGATTCGATTCGTAATCCCTGAAAATTAACCTTTACTCGGTTTGAACTGAAAAGCCATCACCGGGTTGCCCTGCCGATCCGTCGCGACCTGGGTGGCAACGAGTTCGACCGGCATCCCGAAGGCCTTTTGTGGATTCTTCTGCAAGTCTTCGGGATCGACGTCGATCAGATTGGACTTTACGCTCACCCCTTCCGGCAAATCGACCACCGCCGTCACGTAGGGGGTCTTTATCCCCGGAAACGACTGGTGGATGACCGAGAAGACCCAGACCTTGCCCTTGGTCGAGAGGTCTACCTGCTGAAAGGGCCCGGTCGCGCCGCACTTCGAGCAGGCGATTCGTTTGGTGTCGAGGAAAATAGCGCCGCACGAGCACTTGCTCCCTACCAGATGCGGTGTCGGTTGGAGCTTGAAGATAGGCAGAATCGGGCGCGGGCCCGTCTCGGTCTGCGGTGTTTGCTGCTCAGCCATGGAGGTCCTCCAAACCAGCGTAAGAGGCGAGGTGCCGGGGCCTCTCGCCCGCGGCAGCCTTCTGTGACCGGTGACGCGAAGTTTCCCACAGCCGGCTTGCGGGCGTCAACCTGCGTCACGGAACCTCGACGCGGCAGCCGCCCGCCCGCCGTCATTCCGGTATCGCGCCGGTGTCACGCGGGATTGGTCGGGGGGGGTGAAGGATTTCACCCTTAGCAGCAAGCCTTAAGTGTGGATAATGGGTGGTAATCTT
>JASHZA010000320.1 GCA_030042765.1 Candidatus Binataceae bacterium
GGCGTCGAATCCGCGCTGCGTCAGCCGCGAACAGTTACCGTCGGAAGTAATCGAGCAGGAGCGGCAGATCTACGCTACACAGTCAGCCGGCAAGCCTGAGCAGGTTATCAATAAGATAGTTGAGGGAAAGCTGGAGAAGTTCTATCACGATGTCGTGCTCAACGAGCAGGCGTGGGTGCGCGATCCCAACCGCTCGATTAGCGACCTGGTGGGCGAATACGTCGGCAAGCTTGGAGAGAAGATCGAGATTCGGCGCTTCGTGCGCTTTCAATTGGGCGAGAACGTCAACGGCAAGGTGGCCGAGTGATTGGGTGCGCGGGCGGGCTCGAGGGCGGCCGAAACCAAGGGGGACCGAGGCTGTAGGGGGCGATGGCGGAGGAGGGGCAAATCGCGGCGAGCACGCAGCAGCCCCGGTTTCGCCGGGTGCTGCTCAAGCTGTCCGGAGAAGCCCTGGCGCCCGCACAGGGCGCGGGAATCGACTTCAACGCGCTGACCGAAATCGCCGGGGAAATCAGGGAAGTTGCCGCACTGGGTGTTCAAATCGCGCTGGTAATCGGGGGCGGCAATATCTTGCGCGGCAGTGAATACGAAGCGCGCGGAATAGATCGCTCGACCGCAGACCAGATGGGTATGCTGGCGACGGTGATCAACGCGCTAGCACTGCAGAATGCGCTCGAACAGGTGGGGGTGGCGACACGGGTGCTGTCGGCGCTGGAGATGCGGGCGGTTTGCGAGCCCTATATTCTGCGACGCGCTATCCGCCATCTGGAGCGCGGCCGGGCCGTCATTTTTGCCGCGGGAACCGGCAATCCCTACTTCACCACCGATACCGCGGCGAGCCTGCGCGCGATGGAAATCGGCGCCGAGGTCATCCTGAAGGCGAGCCATCATGTGGACGGGGTTTATGACCGCGATCCGATGCGCGAGCCAGGTGCCGTCCGGTTCGACCGGCTGACCTATATCCAGGTACTCCAGCAGAATCTCAAGGTGATGGACTCGACAGCCATCTCGATGTGCATGGACCACGGGCTTCCTATTGTTGTCTTTAATTTGCGGAAAGTAGGTAATATAAAGAAAGCTATACTCGGCGAGCCGGTCGGCACCAGGGTGGCGAGCGGCGATTAGCCGGAGCAAGAGATCAAGCCCGTTTGGGGGAGACGAGGGCAGAGCGGGCGAAGGGAATCGTTCTGCTGAACCATGAACCAGGAATCCGAGGAAGTTGTCGGGATGGCGCGTTCCGAGATGGAGCAGGCGGTAAATGCTTTCCGTCATGAATTGACCCGGGTACGCACGGGCCGCGCGTCAACCGCCCTGCTCGAGGGCCTGCACGTCAATTACTATGGGACAAAGACGCCCCTACGGCAGTTGGCCGGGCTGGCAGCGCCAGAGCCGCGGCTGCTGGTGGTGACGCCGTACGACAAGGGTGCGATGCACGAGATCGAGAAGGCGATTCAGACTTCAGAACTCGGGCTCAACCCGATGAACGACGGCAAGGTGATTCGTATACCTATTCCTGAATTGAACGAGGAACGGCGCAAGGATCTGGTGCGGCAGGTGCACAAGAAGGCCGAAGAATACCGCGTGAGTGTGCGCAACCACCGTCGCGACGCCAACGACATGCTCAAGGACCTGCACAAGGAAAAAAAGATCACCGAGGATGACCTCCGGGCGACCGAGGCCAAAGTCCAGCAGCTGACGACGGAGGTTATCGAAAGGCTGGACAAGGTGCTGGCGGCGAAAGAAGCGGAGATCATGGAAGTCTGAAGTGGCAGAGGCGGGGCGGCGGGTCAGGAGTTTCCCAAGAGCACGTGGCATCATCACTTCCACTTAGTGAATTTCCCCAGCTTTCGCTGGAACCGTCGCGGCTGCCGCGGCATGTCGCGATCGTGATGGACGGGAACGGCCGTTGGGCGCTCAGGCGCGGGCTCAGCCGCTGCGAAGGCCATCGGCGCGGCAAGGACTCGGTGCGCGCGGTGGTCGAGGCCGCACGCGAAATCGGGATTCCCTACCTCACGTTGTTCGTTTTCTCCAACGAGAATTGGCAGCGGCCGACGACGGAAGTGCGCTTCCTGATGCAACTGTTTCATCGTTACCTGATGACCGAGAGCAAGCGCCTGATGAAGCGCGATATCCGCGTGGTGGCGCTGGGTGACACCGCGCGCTTGCCCGTTTCCGTGAGGCGGGCGCTGGAAAAGACGGTGGAACTGACGGCGGGCAACCGCACGATGACGATCGCGCTGGCGCTCTCCTACGGCGGCCGGCAGGATATCGTGGCGGCGACCAGGCGGATTGCGCAGGCGGTGGCGGCTGGGCGCATTTCGCCCGATCAGATCGACGATTCGATGCTGCAGCATGAACTGGCCACGGGAGGAATGCCCGACCCGGACCTGTTGATCCGGACCTCGGGGGAGCTGCGGGTTTCGAACTTCTTTTTGTATCAGCTTGCCTACACGGAATTTTATTTCACCGAAACACTCTGGCCGGATTTTCGCGAGCGCGACTTCCTGAGCGCGCTGGCTGCGTTCCAGACGCGGGAACGGCGCTTCGGCGCTGTTGACAACGGTTCGAACGACCGCCTGCGTGCTGCGAACTAGGCTCTGGACCGCGATCGTCGCCCTGCCGGCTGTGATGGCGGTGGTGATCTTCGCGCCCGGGCGATGGTTCAGCGCTTTTATCGCGGTGCTGACCGCATGGGGTCTTTACGAGGTGGCCGCGATGTTCGAAGTGCGTGATGCGATCGGACTGCTGATCGTGGCGGCAGCCGGCGGCGGACTGGCGGTCGCGACGCTCTGCGGCACGCGCTTTGGCTGGGAACTCGCGGCAGCGGTGATAATCGCAACCTCAGCCAACGTATGGCTGCTCGCGCGTTACGGGCCTGAACGTCTCAGGCGAAACCATTTATTGAATGTGAGTGCCGCTTCGCTCTGGGTGGGCGTTCTTTTTCCCTATTTTGCCCTGTTGCGCAACTCGGCCAACGGCGTGCCGGCCGTAATCCTGATGCTGCTCCTGGTAGTGGCGAGCGACAGCGGCGCGTATTTCGCAGGCAGGTCTTTCGGGCGATTCAAGTTGGCGCCCACGGTGAGCCCTAACAAGACGATCGAGGGAGCGGCGGGAGGACTTGCCGCGTGCGTTGTTGCAGCGGTGATTTTGGCGCAGTGGCTCGCGCCAGGGCTCAAGTCGTGGTCGTTGGTGTTTCTTGCGGTCTGTGTGGGTGTACTGGCGCAACTTGGCGACCTGACAGGTTCAGCCTTCAAACGTATCGCAGGGGTAAAGGACTCAGGATGGCTGTTTCCAGGGCATGGCGGGCTGCTCGATCGCACTTGCAGCCTAGTCTTTGCTGTCGTTTTCACTTACTATTACCTGCGCTGAAGTAGCTGGACTCTCAGCGTTCCGAGGTTCCTGAATGATCACTTCTATCGTCGCCGCGGTCCTGATCTTCGCCACGTTGATCATCATTCACGAGGCCGGACATTTCCTGATGGCGAAGCGGCTTGGCGTGCGCGTGCTGCGATTTTCGATTGGCTACCCGCCACGAATCTTTGGTATCCGCCGCGGCGAGACCGACTACGCGATCGGTGCCACGCCGCTGGGCGGCTATGTGCGGATGCTCGGCGATGAAATTGCCGAGGAACCGAGCAGTGAGACGATCAAGAGTTACCTCAAAGAGATCGAGCTTGATCTCATCGGGGCGGCGGAGACGAGCGGCTGGCTCAAGGACACAGCTAAGGATAACGACCAGGCGCTCGAGGAAATCGCCGCTGCGCTCACGCACGAGCCGGGCTCGGCACTCGCGGTGCTTGGCCGCGAACCCAAGGCCGACGAAGCGATCCTGATACGAGAGATCGATCGGGCCGGTGCGGCGAAGCAGGCGATAGACCATTTGGCCGAGGTCAGGCCGGCCGCGCTGATCGCTCTCTTCAATCGACGGGCCTTCCCGAGCCAACGGCTGGCGAAGCGAATTGCGATTGTGCTGGCCGGTCCGTGTGCGAATATCCTGTTCGCGCCGCTTTTGATGACAGTGGTCTTCGCGTTTGGTGTTCCCATCCTGTTGCCGGTTTTGGGTACGGTAAAGCCCGATCTGCCGGCTTACGCGGCGGGACTCAAGCCGGGTGACAAAGTTGTCTCAGTCGATGGCGCCTCGGTCGAGACTTGGGACGATCTCTCGAGCGCAGTCAAGAAAAGCGACGGTCATTTGCTCAGACTTCAGGTCAAGCGCAAGGAGGGTGGCTCGGTCATCACGGTCAGCGTCGCGATTCAGCCGAAGCAGATGCTCGAGGAAACGGTGTATGGCAACAAGGCCCCGACGTGGCTGATCGGGGTAACGCCGCGAGGCGACGAGGCAACCAAGCGCATGGCGCCGCATCAGGCGGTCATTACCGGATTTGTCGAGACCGGCCGGATGACGGTGACCCTTTTCGAGGGAATCGCCAAGATTGTTGAAGGGGTCACCCCGGCGCGGCAGGCTCTGGGCGGGCCTATCATGATAGCCCAGATGGCGGGCAAGGAAGCGCATCAGGGCTTTGCCGAGATTGGACTGTTCATGGTGATGCTGAGTCTCGAGCTTGGCGTGATCAACCTTTTGCCGGTGCCGCTACTCGACGGGGGTCACCTGCTCTTCTTTGTGTTCGAAGGAGTCCGCGGCAAGCCGCTTCAGTTACGCCATCGCGAGATCGCGATGCAAGTAGGGCTTTTTCTGCTGGTGATTCTGATGGCGTTCGTGATTTTGAACGATATCTCGCGTATTATCGGGTAGAAGCAGATCGGATCCCCGAAAAGGCTGGAGAGCGGTGTGTCAAGGGGGGGGCACGCGCCCGCCCACGGTGTTCCCGTGTGCCATTTGAACGCGCGCCCGGCCGTAGCCCAAAAATTTCCAACGTGAGCATTCAGCTATCAGTCAGCCGGATCCTGGAGGCGGGTAGGGCAGTTGGGCCGGTGCTCGGTATCGATACGGGCGGCCCTACCGCCAGCCTGGGAGTAGTCGCCGAGGGCCGAATATGTGCGGCTTCGTCAGGAGGTCTGAGAACGCACTGCGCGGGCCTTCCCGAGGCGGTGGATGAGGTCCTGGCCGCAGCGGGTATCACAATGCGAGACCTACGGGCTGTGGCGGTGGCGGTCGGACCCGGATCGTTCACCGGCCTTCGAATTGGGCTAAGTTATGTCAAAGGTATTCATCTAGCGACTAATCACGCCATAGTAGGTGTATCAACGCTGGACGCATCCAGTTTATGCGTATCTGCGTCGGAACTTGTTCCGGGGTCGATCGTTTGCCCCGTTATCGATGCCCGCAAAGGGGAAATATATACTGCTCTTTACCGATTCGTGTCGGATGCGCTACAAAAGGTGACGAGTGATTTGGTAGTCCCGCTGAAAGACCTCGTTTCTCGCCTCGACGGCGAGACAGTGTTCGTCGGAGATTCAAAGGCCGAAGAGGCGCGGTCGCTTACGCTGGAGAGCGGCGGAGTGGCCACATCTGTCGGGACTGCCCGCTTTGAATTGAGGGGAAGCTTCGTTGCTGCGATCGGTGCGGCGCGAGTGGCCAACAATGATCTGGACAACCCGGCCACGCTGGAGCCGCTTTATGTGCGTCCGCCGGACGCTTCGGTCAATTCCACCGCCATAAGATCTGGAGAGGGCGATTATGGAACGTCGAGAGGAAGAGCTTATCCAGCAGCACGCCGTTCACGATGAGCAATTGAAGGCTCTGTACGCGGAGCATCAGGACCTCAAGCACCAGCTCGAAGCCTTTCGCAACAAGTTATACCTCAGCCCAGAAGAAGAAGTGGAAAAGAAGCGGATTCAGAAACTCAAACTGGCCTCGAAGGACCGCATTATGGAGCTGCTGAACCGCCATCAACACAGTAGCGAGGCGCAGTAGTCTCGACTGCCCAGTTTGATCATCGCGGTGGATTCGTCTCGATCTTCAGGATGTGTCAATATCCTGCGGGAGAGAGGCCGCGGCAAGGCCGGCCCTCAACCATAGCGGATGACAAGTCACACCATATCCGTCCTGGTCGAGAACGAATTCGGCGTGTTATCGCGAGTGGTGGGTCTCTTTTCCAGCCGCGGCTTCAACATCGAATCGCTGACGGTGAATGAAGATCCGCTCGATCCGACGGTCTCGCGGGTGGTGCTGGTCACCACGGGCGACGATCAGATACTCGAACAAATCAACAAGCAGCTCAACAAGCTGGTGCCGGTCATCAAGATCACCGACTACAAGGACGTCGATACGATCGACCGCGAGCTGATCATGGTAAAGGTCGCGGTGGACGACCGGACGCGATCGGAACTCGATTCGATCGTGCAGGCGTTCCGTGCGCATGTGGTGGATATCGGGCCACGAGCGCAGACAATCGAAATGACCGGGGACGGAGACAAAATCAAGGCATTCATCGCACTGGTACGCCCGCTCGGGATCAAGGAGATAGTGCGCACTGGCAAAATTGCGATGGCGCGATCCGTACAACCTGAAAACTCGAACCATCGCCACACCCGCGAAAGCGTCTAGGAGAAAACAAGATGAAGGTTTTCTATGATCGCGACGCCGATCTCGGCGCTCTGCGTCCGCATAAGATAGCAATATTAGGCTTCGGCAGTCAGGGTCATGCGCACGCCCTGAACCTGCGCGACAGTGGGATGGACGTGAGGGTAGGGCTGCGCAAGGACAGTCCGTCCTGGGAAAAGGCGGCCAAGCAAGGATTGCGTGTGGTTGAGACCGCGCAAGCGGCAAAGGAGGCCGATATCGTCATGGTGCTGGTGCCCGACGAGATGGCCTCGGACATCTACAAGACCGAAATCGAACCTGGATTGAGCAAGGGCAAGTGTCTGGCCTTCGGGCATGGCTTCAATATCCATTTCAAGTTCATCCAGCCGCCCAAAGATGTGAACGTTTTCATGATCGCTCCCAAGGGACCAGGGCATCTGGTGCGGTCAGAGTTTATGAAGGGGCGGGGCGTGCCCTGTCTACTCGCAGTTCAGCAGGATCCTTCGGGGGTGACGAATCGGATTGGGGTGGCGTACGGCTGCGCGATCGGGGGTGGCCGCGCCGCGATCATCGAGACCAGTTTTCGCGAAGAGACCGAGACCGATCTGTTCGGCGAGCAGTCTGTGCTTTGCGGCGGACTTACCGAATTGATTCGCGCCGGGTACGAGACGCTCGTCGAAGCCGGCTATGCGCCGGAGATGGCCTACTTTGAATGCGTGCACGAGGTCAAGCTGATCGTGGATTTGATCTACGAGGGCGGCATCTCGAACATGCGCTACTCGATCAGCAACACCGCCGAGTATGGAGACATGACGCGCGGCAAAAGGGTAATCGGCCAAGCGACGCGCTCGGCGATGCAGCAGATACTCGCGGACATCCAGTCCGGCAAGTTCGCCAACGAATGGATAGCCGAGTACCGAGCGGGCCTGCCAAACTTCAAGCGCCTGCGCGCCGAGGGCGAGAAGCATCCGGTGGAAGAGGTTGGTCGAAAGCTACGGTCCTTCATGCCGTGGCTCGCGAGCGAACGGCTGGTCGATCGGAGCAGGAACTGAAGCGCTTGGACGAAGCCACCAGGGCCGAGGGGGTCGCTGCGGAGCCCCAGCCGGTTCCGGCACGTCTCGCGACGCTGATACGAATTGCGCCGGAAGGCATGTTGATCGCGGGTAGCGTAGCATTGCCGGGGTTAATCGCGATCGCGATTGGATTGCGCTGGGCGGGGGCTTTTGTTCTGTTGGTGTCCGCCGCGGTTGGAGCTTTTTTTCGCGATCCCGAGCGGATCTCAAAGGCCGCTCCAGGCGCAGTTCTTTCGGGCGCCGACGGCAAGGTGTGCGACGTCCGCGAAGGACCGCTTCCGGGTGGACCTCGCAACGAGATTTACCGCCAGGTCTCGGTTTTCATGTCACCGCTCAATGTCCACGTCAACCGCGCACCGGCAGGCGGCAGAGTTCTGAACGTTCGGCACACGGCAGGCGAGTTTCGTGCGGCATTTCGCGACGACGCCAGCGATCACAACGAGCGCAATCTGATCACGTTGGCCGGAGAGGGTGGCCGCTGCTATGCCGTAGTGCAGGTGGCGGGCTACCTCGCGCGGCGAATCGTATGCCGCGTCCATCCGGAGGACACTGTCGAGCGCGGCCAGCGCATCGGGCTTATAATGTTTGGCAGCCGGGTCGACCATTTCATGCCGCGGGAGTTTCGCGTCAGGGTGGCCGTTGGAGATCGGGTCCGAGCGGGACTCAGCATAATCGGAGAACTTTAGACGATGAAGCCTGAAACAAGCCGGGACGAGGCGCGGCGTGCGCGGATGCGTCTCATCTCGGGACGTTTGAGGGAGCAGCGCGAGAAGGTCGCGGTGCCACTCAAGCGCGGCGTCTTTCTGGTTCCGGCGACGATTACTTCGCTCGGCTTGCTCGCGGGATTTTACTCGCTGATTTCGGCGATCAACGAGCATTTTGAACTGGCGGCGCTGATGATCGCGGTGGCGTTTGTCTGCGACGGTCTCGACGGGCGGGTCGCGCGCGCCTCGTGTACTTCGAGCCAGTTCGGGGTCGAGTACGACAGCCTTTCCGACGTGGTTGCGTTTGGCGTGGCGCCGGCAGCCCTGGCATATAGCTGGGCGCTCAGGCCGCTGGGCGCGTTCGCGATCGTAATTAGCGGACTTTACGTCGTATGTGCCGCGCTGCGGCTGGCGCGCTTTAACGTGCAGACCGCAAGTGCGGACAAACGGCGTTTCACCGGACTGCCGGTACCCGGCGCCGCCGCCATGATCGCCGGCATAGTGTTGGCCTACAGCTATTTCGAGTTCAACCTTCCGCGCGCGATGTGTACCGTAATGGCGCCGATCACGCTGGCGCTTGCGGGTCTGATGATTTCGCGGGTGCCGTATCCGAGCTTCAAGGGACTCGACCTCCGCAAGCGCGCGCAGATCGAGTTGATGGTGGGGGTGCTGGTGGTGGCGGCGATGCTGTTCGCGATGCCGCAATTTACGTGGTTTGTGATGGCGACGGCATACGTACTGTCGGGGCCG
>JASHZA010000321.1 GCA_030042765.1 Candidatus Binataceae bacterium
AAGGTCTTATCCCAATCCTCGGCGGTGATTTCCTGCAAGCGGCCGGTCGCGCCGCCAATGCCGGCGTTGTTGAAGGTAATATCGAGCCGGCCGAACTCTTTGACCGCACGATCGATCATAGACTTGATATCGTCTTCTCTAATGACGTCCGTGCGCTGAAAAACTGCTCGTCCACCGGCGGCCGCGATTTCAGAGATCACCGATTCGGCCCCTTGCGAATTGATGTCGGCGACCACAACCGCCGCTCCTTCCCTGGCAAGGCGCATCGCCGTGGCACGTCCCATTCCGCTCGCGGCCCCGGTTATCACTGCGACCTTTCCTTCGAGTTTTCCCATTGTAATTCTCCTCAGCGGAAACGACCCACTAGATTTCGACCCAAGGTAGTCCTATCACGGTCCGGCGAGTCTCTGACGAAGCTCGGCTCTCGACCTGCCAGGACCGCGTTCAGCGGCTCGAAAGGAATCGTATGCGAATTCGTTTAGCCCGGCGCGAAGTTGTGAACGTGTAAACGGGTCACAGGATTTAGATCTGGAAATCGTCTTTGCGCGGTCGCTTTGATCTTCGTTTCCCCTCCTGCACCGCCTCGCGTTGAAGCTCCTCCAATTCCTTGCGCACCTGCTCAAGGCGTTCGCGAAATTCACTCGCCTCGATTCTTACAGCCACCTTGCAATCCTCGCAGATGAAGTGCGTTTCGGAGATTTCCTCGAACTCGCGAACCAGAATCGAGTTCTGATGGCCGCACTTCGGACACTCGACGTCAATTGTCTCATCTTCGAACATCGCTTGCAGCCTGACCAGTTAGCGGAAATCTTCCATCATATTATCCGTGATCCGGGCGGACAGTAAGGCGGGGCACCTCCAGCGTTGGATACGGTCAATGAGCCCTCAGCCGGTTTTGCTGGCGGGTAAACTGCCGCTAGGTCCGGCCCGAGTCAATCGTCGCGGCAAATCCACCTAGCGCCGCAGCGACAAACGCGCGCACTCGTGCGAGATCCTTCTGCCCGCGCCGTCCAGGCAGATCGGTATGGGTGAACGAGTCGACCCCCCACGGCCTCACCGCGGCGATCGCCTCGGCAACGTTATCCGCCGTAAGGCCACCCGCCAGGATCACGGGGATGCGCGAGCGCTCCACAATCGTGCGGCTCACTGACCAGTCGTGAGTTTCGCCGCCAGCGCTCGCGAAGGGCAACCCCTTCGCGCCAGAGTCCAGCATCAGATAGTCGGCGACCTCCTGATGTGCGTCAGCCTCGATGACGGTCTCGCCAGCGCGCACGGCAATCGCGCGCAGCAATCTCACGGGCGCGATCCGCGAACGAATCCATGCGCAGTCCTCCGGCTCGATCTCACGCGCGGCCACATGCACAATGTCGGGCCGCACGGCGTCGACCATTGCGCACATCTCGTCGCGATCGTCGGAGAGCGACAACGCAATGCCGCGCGAGCGCGGCCGGATCGCGGCGAGGATCCCGCGCGCCGCCTCGGCACCAATCCCCTCAGGAACGGTTCCCGGCTCGGCGACCACCACACCGATTAGGCCTGCCCCGGCTTCGGCGGTAGCGACGGCGTCGGCGACCGAAGTCATGCTGTAGATTTGGACTATCACGTTTCAATGCTCCTCTGATGTTTTGTCCTCCGAGATGAGTCTGACCCTTTCTGCACGAAGCTCCACGAGGCCAAGGTCATATCTGTGCGCGGTTTCGTCTTGGTCAATATGGTCCAGGCGCGATCCCCCAAAGGCCTCCCGACTACGCGGGTGGGGTCAAAATAGAGCTTGAAGCATGTACTCGTCGAAGACGTACACTTTAAAGCCGAGGCCCACGCACTGCGACGCGAGGCGAGGTGCGCGAGGCGAGAATCAAACCGTCACTGGCGAACATCCACGAGTCGCTCGATCATCTGGAGGCTTCGTTTCAGACCCCAATCGAAAGTCGAGGTGCTGAGCATGCTCGCCTGCGAACAGCGGCGTTCCTGACATACTACTGTTCCGAACGCGAACCCGCCTGGTCTAGACGCCGGATCGCCTCGCGCATCAGGTCTTCAGGAAGCGGTCCCTTGAGCGCAGCCTCTATGTTCTGACGCAGATGTGCCGGGTCGCGCGTTCCAACGATTGTGGTGTCGAGGTCGGGGTTTGTCAGGGTAAAGCGCAACATGAACTCCATGCGATCCATCCCGCCGAGCAAATCGTCGAGCCGAGCATTTTCCCAACGCTGGCGCATGGTCGCCGACGACACCATATAGTAGCTGCGGGATTGCCAGTCACTGGGTGCCCCGCGCGCGACGCCGCCGCGAATGAGAATTCCAGCTCCTGCTTTCGACGCCCGCGCAATCACATTCTCATGGTCTCGCTGCAACGCCGAATACGGAATCTGAAACACATCGAAGACACCCAGACCGATCTGCTGGTCGAGATTCGGCAGTGTCCCGGAAACGCCGATGAAACGCACCTTGCCTTCCCGTTTCAGCTTGAGCGCGGAGTCAAGCGCTCCGAGCTCCTCGAATTCGCGCCGCGTAATACTGCGATGAAACTGTACCGCGTCGAGATAGTCGGTCTTCATCAGGCGCAAGCTGCTCTCCACACCGGCGCGGATATTCTCCGCCGTATGGATATGCTCCGCCCCCATCCCTGCACCTGGCACACATCCGCATTTCGACGCCAGGAAGTATTCCGATCGCCGATGCGCGATATAGCGGCCGATCAACTCCTCGCTGCGCCCGTAGTCGATGGATGTGTCTATGAGGTTGATGCCTGCGTCGAGAACGGCATTGAGAACTTTCTCGGCTTCACCATCTGAAATCGGAGGCCCCGCAGGAGCACCACGCACCTCCATCGCACCGTAGCCAAGGATTGTAGCCTCGAAGCCCGTCCCGCCCAGAGTCCGTTTAGGTAGTTCCGCCATAGAATAAAACCTCGTCGCGCAGCCGCTAATTCCGAGGAGGTTCCTCAGAGGCTCGCGGTCGCGCCATACATCCCGGATGCTAAATAACTGCGAAACAGGTCCGGCATATGCCGTCCTCACGCCTTGTTGTGTGAGATAGACTATGCGCTAAAGCAATTTGCATTTGGCTTGAGCACCCCTTGTCTTGGACTCATACTCCGGCCGCGACTCCAGGTCGAGGCTTAGTCGAATAGGGACGATAAGCTATCCGGCACGGCATCCTATAGATCCAAGACGCGACACTATCCGCTGATCGGTCGAAGCGATGCTTCTGGCGGTCTCGAACAAGCGGGCCTGAAGCTCTGCGATTGTCTAAAGGATCGATAGAATCGGGGATAAAATGAAGTCCGCATCGTTCCTGCTGATCGCGATAGCATCGCTCTTCACCGGTTGCGGCGCGATCCCGAACGCAAACGCTGTACTCCACACCAATCCTCTCTATTTTGTCGCTCCGAGCTTTGTCGGACCCCAGGGACCCTTGACCGCGCGGCAGGCGCAGCACGTTATCGATCGTCTCAGGGAACATCAGCAAACACCCACCGACCTGCTCGAACGGGATATCAGCTTCGAACAGGCGCTCAGCGATGAACCGCTCGTGCTCGGGAACAAAGTTACTCTGCTCGAAAACGGTGCGGCGACCTATCGTGCGATGTTGGCGGCGATTCGCGGTGCCCGGGACAGCATCAATATGGGAATGTACATATTTTCCGATGGTCCGGTCGGTCAGACGTTCGCCAACGCTCTAATCGAACGGCAGAATCACGGAGTGCAGGTGAACTTGATCTACGACAGTCTTGGCTCGTTATCGACATCTGCAAGCTTTTTCAACCGGATGCGGAAAAGTGGAATCCAGGTGGTGCAGTACCGTCCACTTAATCCGTTCGAAGCAACGCTTCATTGGACGCTCAGCCACCGCAACCATGGCAAGATGTTGATCGTGGATGGGCGCATTGCCTTCACCGGGGGCGTCAATATTTCCGAGGTTTATGCCAGCGGCCTCAGAAGCGGCGAAAAACAAACGCCGATGGAATCCTGGCGCGACACCGAC
>JASHZA010000322.1 GCA_030042765.1 Candidatus Binataceae bacterium
GCGCGCAGGTTGTGCTTCAATTGGTCGACGAAGCGCCAGCGGTTGCGGCCCTTGAGGGCGACCTCGTGGTAACGACCGATCAGGTATCGCATCGCTGATAGTGCTGCCGAGAACGGCCATTTCACCTAATCATCCGGCCGCCGAAGTTGCCAGCCCCGCACTTGCGCTCGAAGATGCGCGGCATGATTATCTTGGAAGAGGAAGCTGCGTAATGCAGCGCATCCGAGGGCGCGAGATGGTCAGGAGTTGATGGAAGAGAGCAGCGAAATCCCGAATATCCGCGAGTACCTGGACGGGTTGCGCCGCAAGCTGGGACGCGCTGAGGCGGTGCCCCCGCCCAAGCCCGGAACGGAACGCAAGGCGGCCGCCGTGCTGGTGCCTCTGATCGAACGTGACGGCGGCCTGCATGTGCTGTACACGAGGCGATCGGACCGCCTGACGAGCCATCGCGGGCAAGTCGCATTTCCTGGGGGACGCTTCGATCGGCGCGATCCGCATCTACTGGCCGCCGCGCTGCGCGAAACGCACGAGGAGGTCGGCATCCCGCCGCATCACGTCGAGGTGCTGGGCAGCTTCGAGGGCCGCCGCACGAATAGCACGGAAATTTTCGTAACGCCCTTTGTCGGAATCGTGCGCGGAACCCCGGAGTTGCGCCCGGATCCCAAAGAGGTGGCGGAAATCTTCGACGTGCCGCTGGGGGCGTTGAGCAATCCGGCCTACCGCGGCTATCACAAGCACGCCAATAACGGCTACGCGGCGCGGCATCCGGCGATTCTGTACGCAGGCCAGGTAATCTGGGGGCTTACGTATTACCTGACGATGACTTTTCTCGAACTGACCGCATCAGCTCGAAATACGAAACCTCGATAAGACCCGCTTGATCGACGTCGAGCGCCGCGAGGATCGCGCCGACTTCGTCGCGGTAGGTCTCAGCCGGTTCGCCGTCGGGCAAAACCGCTTCGATTTCGCCGAAATCGCCCAGGCCGTCGACGCGATCGAGATGGAGCCGGATATTCCTGCGCAGCAGCAAAGTGCGTCGCTTCCGCACCTCGGCGAGCGTGCCCAACGCAGCGGCGAGCATCGCGCGTATCGAGCCGGGTTGCGGCACCGGGAGGATATCGTAATTGCTCATTTCGAGCTGTTGTGAATGGTCGCGATGGTAGTGGATTAGCCAGGCGAGGCCCTGTTGCTCGCGCAGTTTGAGCTTGCCCGAGGGCACGACGAAAAAGGTATCGCACTGGATGAACGTGGAGCTCAGCGCGAATCCGATGGCTTCGGCCCGCGCGTACGCCGCGTCAAGGTCGCGTAGTCTGAATTTCGCCTCGAGATTGCGCATGATCTGTCCTCCCCTGTGTGCGTCCTGGTCAGCGCCGGGTCGGTGGCCAGCTTGACAGCCTCGAAATCGCACGCATAGGCTCGCAAATCCGGAACCTAATTTGATGGGAATTGCAAAAGAAACGGAACATTCCGAAGCTCGGTTGCGCCAACTCGGCTTCGATCCGGGCGCGACTCCGGAGCAAGCAATTAGAACGTTGCGATCGATTCGGGCGGCCGCCGGCGACGGTCCAATCGCACACGCGCTTGGAGCGATCGCAACGCCGGAGTCGGCCGCGATGCTGACCGAGATGGCGGCGGGCGCCACCGGCGCAACGCGGCGTGAGATCCGTCGCGCGCTGTTCCGGCTGCGCCAGCGCGGGATAGAGCCCGAAGAGAGACCCGCGCCGGCGGCTCCGGTGACAGTCGTCGAGGCGGAGGCCGGGCTCTCCGCCCTGCTCTCCCCGATCGACGCCGAAGGCGTTTCTATCGCCTGGCTGATCAAGGGGCGCGCCGGCGGCGGTCTCAAGCGTCTATGGGGGCTGGTCTCGGAGAGCGAGGGGCTGGTCGGGGCAACGCTGGAGACGTTGTCGCGCAAGGATCTCCGCCAGGAACGGACGGAGGTTGAGCGGCGCGCCGGCGCCAAGCTCATCGACGCCGACTGGCGGCTCGCCGACTTCATTCTGTGCGACGCATATCGCCGAACGCCCGAGGCGCGGCGCGGCAAGGTCGGCAATTTTCTCGCGCTGCGAACGGAAATCGTCGCCGCTTCGCCGCCGACCGAGTTTGTTCACCCGATCTACGTCGAGTTCGCGGACATTGCGTCGGCCGACCCTTCGGTCGAACTGATGAAGGCGCCGGAGATCGCCGCTTTCAAGCTGCCAGCCGCCGCCGTCAAGCCGTTCGCCGACGAGGCGAGCAGCCTGCGGCAAAGCGTGATCGTGCTGAGCCCGGTGGCGCAGGAAGAGCGGGTCAACACGGTGGTCGAGCGCGCGCTCGGGGAATTGATCGCGGGCGACAACGCTTATCGGCTGCGCCGCCGTCTGGAAGACACCGCCTACTTTCTTTCGCGTACCGGGAGACACGACCAGGCCATATGGGCCGCCGCGGCTGCGGCTAAGATCCGCGACAAGGCGGATCTCAAGCGGATCGCGTTCTTCCAGGCCTTCATGCGCGCTCAATTGGGGGCGGTGCTGGCCGAGCAGCAGGAACAGGAGCGGCAGGAACCACGGCTGATCATGACGCCGGCCGAGGCCATACGGGCGCGACAGGCTGCGCAGGCCCGGATGCGCCGGCGTCCGTGATCGATTCCACCGGAAGGCTGGAGTAAGTGGGATGATTGCTCAACAGCCGTTGCGCGGTGTCCGCGTGCTCGATCTGAGCCGGGTGCTCGCGGGACCGTTCTGCACGATGAACCTGGCCGACCTCGGCGCGGAGGTAATAAAGATCGAGATTCCCGGGCGCGGCGATGATTCCCGCGGTTACGCACCGCGTATCCCGAATTCTTGGGACTCGGGTTACTACTACAGCGTAAACCGGGGCAAACAGAGCGTCACACTCGACCTGCGACAACCCGAGGGCGCGGAAGTCCTGATCGCACTGGCTCGGCATGCAGACGTGGTGGTCGAGAATTTCTCGCCCGGCACGATGGAGCGGTTCAATATCGGGTACGAGCGTCTGCGCGCCGCGAATCCGCGCATCATCCTGTGCTCGATTTCCGGCTTCGGTCAGACCGGCCCGATGGCCGCGGCGCCGGCCTACGATATCGTCGCGCAGGCGCTCGGTGGCACCATGAGTATCACGGGACAGCCGGGCGGCGATCCGATGCGATGCGGCGTATCGATCGGCGATCTCGCCGCCGCACTCTATGGTGTCGTTGCGATCCTCGCCGCCATGCGCGCGCGTGAGCAGACCGGCCAAGGGCAGCATCTTGACGTCGCGATGCTTGATTGCCAGGTCGCGTGGCTCGAGGACGCACTCGCACGCTACTCGGCAACGGGCAAAGTCCCAGGGCCGATCGGATCGCGACATCCATCAATAACGCCGTTTCAGCAATTCCGCGGCGCCGACGGCCACTTTGTCGCCGGGTGCGGCAACGAGGCAATCTGGCAGCGGTTTTGCGATGCGATCGGGATGGCAGCGCTCAAGCAGGATGCGCGCTTTGCGACCAATGCCGATCGTACCGCGAATCATCCGGAACTTGAGGCGATCCTCACGGCCCATTTTGCGACTGCGCCGCGCGCCGACTGGCTGCAACGACTCGAAGCCGCGAATGTTCCGTGCGCGCCAATCGCAAATGTCGCCGAAGTTGCCACGAATCCGCATCTCAAGGAACGTGAGATGATCTTGCGCGCGGATCATCGTGCTTTCGACGGGCTGCTCGTTCCCGGATCGCCGCTGAAGACTGCCGGCGCGGGCGGCAGTCCCAACACGCGCG
>JASHZA010000024.1 GCA_030042765.1 Candidatus Binataceae bacterium
TCGAGCAATCCGACCACTGCCTCGCACATCCGCGGCAACGCGCTGTCGGGGAATTTTTCGATCATCGTCTCCCAGTTGCGCTTGACGAACTCCCAGCCTTCATAACGCGAGACCGGGTTGTAGAGCAGCGAATGCATCAGGAAGGGAGCGTTCTGCGTGCGCACCTCGTTGGTGAGCGTCATCTCCATGGTCTGGCGCAACAGGTCGGCGGCGCGGAAGTTGGCCAGTGAAAACAGGAAGCGCTGCTCCTCCTGCGGCGTGCGCGCAGACTTAAAGTTTTGCTTGAATTGTTGATAACGCGCGGCATCGCCCGCATGGGAAAGAATGTTGATCAGCGCGGGCATCAGATCGCGGTCAGCCTTCGACGGATTGCGGCTCCAGTCCTCATAAAGTTCGCGGGCGCGGGCCTGCACCTGGGGATCGTCGCCGAGCGTGCCGAGCGCGCCGATAATCGTGCCGCGCAATTGCCGGGTCAGTTCGTCCTCGCCCGACTGCGCGACCCATCCGAGCCGGCCGGCGGCGTCGCCCAACACGCCGCGAACGGCGGCCGCCAAGACGGGACGCTGGGCGTCGCTCACGATCATGTCGAGGTAATTGAAGCCGCCCAGCAGCGCGCGCCAAACGGCGATATCGGTCTCGCCGCGGAACAGCCGCGCCATCGCGATGAACTCGCTGAGCGGGGTAAGACCGGCGACGGTGGCGGCCCAGGTATCGCTAACCAGGGCAAAGCGCTCGATCGCGCGGAGTTGATTAAGATTCGCGGTCAGGGCACGCAGCAGATCGGGCGAATAGCGAACGCGGAAGAAGCCGCTGCTGTCTTCGTTCACCAGCGCCCATTCGAGCTTGCCGGGAAGTTCGAGATCGGCGCCGGCGCCGGTCAGCAGAAGCCGATGGGTCGAGACGCCCTTGTCGGTTTTGGCGCGCACGATAATCGGAACGTGCCATAGCTGCGGCTCGGGCTTGTCAGGCGGCAGATAGAAAAATCGGCTCTGCTTGAAGCGCAGGCTGTTTTTCGCGGGCGAGGCCTCGACGCTGACCAGTGGAAAGCCCTGCTGGAAGATCCAGGTATCCATCATGGTGCGCACGGGCTGGCCGCTGGCTTCCTGCAAGGCGTCCCACAAATCACCGGTCTCGGTGTTCGCGTATTCGTGCTTCTTCAGGTAGCGCGAGATTCCCTTGCGGAAAACTTCCGCGCCCAGGTACTGCTCGAGCATCCGCAGGACCGAGGCGCCCTTTTCGTAGGTGAGGACGTCGAACATCGAGCGGCAGTCCTCAGGGCTCAGCACGGTGTACTCGATCGAACGGGTGCTCTTGAGCGCGTCGATCGCCATCGCGGCCGCCCGCGACGTGCCGAAGCTGTCCCAGCGCTTCCAATGGGGCTTCCAGGCGTCGACCGCGAGCATCTCCATGAAGGTGGCGAAGGCCTCGTTGAGCCAGATTCCGTTCCACCACTTCATCGTGACCAAATCGCCGAACCACATATGCGCATTCTCATGCGCGACGACGTCGGCAACGCGCTCGAGTTCGGCGCGGGAGGCGGTCTTGTCGTCGGCAAGCAGCGCGGTTTCGCGAAAGGTGATCGCGCCCAGGTTCTCCATCGCGCCGGCGGCGAAGTCGGGAATCGCGATCAAATCCAGTTTGTCGCCAGGATAAGGGATGCCGTAGTAGTCGGCGAAGAATTTAAGCGAATAGGCGCCGATCTGCTGCGCCCATCCGCTGAGCCCCTGCTTACCGGGCACGTGCACGACCCGCAGAGGAGTGCCGGCATCAACCGGAGGGGTTGCCTCGAACTCGCCGACGATGAAGGCGAGCAGGTAGGTCGACATCCTGATCGTATCCTTGAAGACGACCTCCTTCTTGCCGTTGCCCAGATTGCGCTCGCGCTCGACTCCGGCGTTGGAATAGGCCGAGAGCTTGTCGTCGATCACCAGCGTGACCTTGTAGACCGCCTTTAAGGCTGGTTCGTCCCAGCAGGGGAAGGCCCGCCGCGCGTCGGTGGCCTCGAACTGCGTGGTAGCCACGGTATGGCCCTTGCCGGCGGAGTCGGTGTAGCTGCTGCGATAGAAGCCGTGCAGCTTGTCATTGAGGATGCCACGGAACCTGATGGTCAGGGTCCAGTCGCCGGGTTCAAGCGGCTGAGGGAAATGGATATGCACGCGCTCGCGCTGCGCTTCGAGTTCGATTTTGGCGGCGCGGAGACTTTTGCCGCCGCGTTCGGCGACTGCCTCGTCGAGCTCGAGTTCGAGTGCGTTGAGGACGACCTCGGGGGTCGCCTGATGAACTTTGACCGCGACGCGCTCTTCGCCGGCGAAGGTAAAGGAAACCAGATCGGGGGTCAGCCGGAGATCGTAACGGTCGGGCGTAACCGAAGTTGGCAGGCGATATTCCAAGGCCTTGTCGGCGCTGATCGAAGTCTCCTGATCGAACATCGGGTTTCCTCTTTCCGTGGCGTGGATTGCGCGAGTTTCCGGGTCGCCGGGGCCGCCGCACCACCGTCCGCATTGTAAGCGCAAAATGCGGATGGATGCGAGTTAGGAGGGAGGAGCGGGTGCCCTCTGCAACTTGAGCATTGATGGCGGGAGATGAGGACAGTTGCCCTTGACGGACTACTAGCTAGAGCCGGAGACTTGGGGCATGTCGCTAAAACAATTCGATCAAGTCATAGAAACCGAAGGTTTAACAGCGACTTTCGATCCAGACCCTTTTACCATTGGGCTGGGCATTTTCGCCGCTTTGGCGGGTGGTGGGGCTTTTCTTGAAACACGGCGCCAACGGCAACTCGCCGAGCGTCAACATAGAGATCGCTTTCGCTCCGCCTGGTTTAATGCCAAGCGGGCGTTGATCTATTTTGGCCGTAATATCGATGAGTTCGAAACATACGTGCTGGAAGACAATTATGGGGGCAAATCGTTCAGAATAGGTTCTGTTCGGCTGACAGTCGACGCCGACCGGCATCGATCTTTGCGT
>JASHZA010000323.1 GCA_030042765.1 Candidatus Binataceae bacterium
CCGGTCTTGATCGATCGCACGACAACCTCGCCGGTGTTGACACCGATGCGGATTTCGATCGGAGCCCGGCCGTCAGCGCGAAGGCGGGCGGCATACTGGCGAATGCCTTCTTGCATGCGCAGCGCGGCGTAAAGCGCGCGCTGCGGATGGTCTTCGTGAGCGATGGGGGCACCGTACAGGGCAAAAATTCCGTCGCCGGTGGACTGCACGATGTAACCGTCGTAGTGGCGTGCCGCTTCTATCATCAGTTGCAATGCCGGGTCGACCAACGCGCGCGCCTCCTCGGGATCAAGATCCTCCATCAGTTCGGTCGAACCCTTGATATCGGCGAAAAGGGCTGTGACGGTCTTGCGCTCGCCGTCGCGGGTCGGCACGGCGGCGTCGGGCTGCACGATTCGGATCGGGGCTGCCACGCCGGCGCCGCCTTCCAGGCCCCTGTCGGCCCGGGCGGGTCCGGCAAGGTTGGCGCCGCATTCACTGCAGAATTTCGCCGCGGGCGGGCTGAGCGTGCCGCAGCGATCGCATACGCGCCCGAGCGGCTTCCCGCATTCATTGCAGAAGCGCGCGGCTTCGGGATTCTCAGCCTGGCAGTTGATACAGCGCATGGCCCGCCTCAGCCCGGAGTATCATTGCGTCTACAGGATATTGGCGGCCTTCGGAGCAGGCAATTGGGCAACCACGCCGCGAACGCCCCGCCCGATCGCCAGCAGCTAATTCCGCGCAAAATGATCGAGCACGGTGCGGCCCGCGCCGAGCGTGAGCCCGCTGCGCAAGGCGCGGGTAACGAACGATTTGGCCCGGCGGACCGCCGCCTCCAACTCGACCCCGCGCGCAAGCCAGGCGGCGATGGCGGCTGCGAACGCGCACCCGGTTCCATGCGCACCCCCGCCTGAAATGCGCGCGCCAGAGAGTTCAGTGAAGCTGCGGCCGTCGTAAAACAAATCGATGGACTTCGTGGCCTGGGCGGTGGCGGCGCCCGCTTCGCGCATGAAAGGGTGCCCGCCCTTAATTACCACAGCGCGGGCGCCCGTCCGGCGAATCGCGCGCGCCGCCACGCGCATCGCCGCGGGCCCATCGATCGTGAGGCCGCTCAGAACTTCGGCCTCGGGGATGTTCGGCGTTACGATCCTCGCGAGTGGAAGCAACCGGTCGCGCATCATCTGTTCGCCCTGAAGGTCGAGCAGGCGCGCACCGCTGCTGGAAACCATCACCGGATCAACCACCGGCGCCGGCAGCCGCAGTATGCGGATCGCGTCCGCGATAGTGTCCACAATCGCCGCCGACGCGAGCGCACCGGTCTTGAGCGAGTCGGGCCGGCGCTCGGCCACAACGGTTTCGATCTGCGCAGCGACGAGCGAGGGATCCACCGGGTCGAGACGCGTGAGCTGTGCGCTATTTTGCGCGATCACAGCCGTGATCACCGAAAAGCCGTATACGCGAAGCGCCGCAAAGGTCTTCAGGTCGGCCTGAAGACCGGCGCCGCCGCCCGGGTCACTTCCCGCGATCGTCATCGCGACCGCAATGTCGGAGCGCTTGGCCAATTTGCAAAGTCCAGCACACTTGCCCAATCGCTTTTTTGATCGCCGCGAACCCGCGACGATGACCGGTCGGGCTTTTGTGCTAATCTAACACGAGAAGCCTTGATCGTTCGCGGAAGCGGAGAGTATTTTGCCCACAACCAGATGGGCCGGCGCGAATCATTCAGATGCCCGAAAGAAGGCAAGAGGAATTTCTTAACCTACCGTTTCAAGAGAAGCTGGAGTTTCTCTACGGTCTGCCTGCGCGTCAAAAACGTGATCTGATTCTTTCCGCGCCCGAAGCCGAACGCCTGGTGCAATCGTTCGCGCCCGAGACCTTCTTCTACACGCTCAAGGAAATCGGCGTCGCCGACGCGAGCGACCTGTTGAGTCTGGCTCTTCCCGAGCAGGTGAAATCGCTGTTCGACCTCGATTGCTGGGACAAGGACCGTCCCAACCTCAAACGGATGCGCGAGTGGATCGAGGCGATGGCGGAGGGTGGACGCAAGCGGATGGCCGACGGGTTGATGGAGCTCGATCTGGAATTGGTCTCGCTGCTGTTGCGTCAGTACCTGCGCGTGCATCGGCTCGACGAGCCGCAGGAAGCGACCGACGCTCCCTCGGACCGTTTTGTGCAGTTTGACGAGCATTATCTGATCGAATTCATCCGTCACGACGCAATCCAGGCCCATATTTTGGAATTTCTCGAAGAGGCGTTCGAACGCGATTACAAGCATTTCACCGGGCTAATGGAGGAGGTTTACTGGGGCGTCGAAGCCGAACTGGAAGAGGAAGCCTACAAGTTCCGTGGCGCACGTCTGGCCGACCGTGGTTTTCCCGATTACTACGAGGCACAGGGGGTCTTCGGCTACCTCGATCCGCAGAACTTCCTGGCGATTCGTTCGCGCTACCTCGCGCCCGAGCGCGACACGCTTGAGGACAGCGAGGTGATCGCGCCCGCGATGGCGCCGGTAATCACTGACGGCGGCGACTCACTGTTCAACGCAGCGCTGACGGCGGGGTTCGCTGCCCAAGGCAAACGCCAGCTACGCAGCGAGATGGCGATGGTGACCAACCAGGTGCTGGTGGCGCGCGCCATCGATTTCGGCGACCTCGAAGCGGTGCGGCTCGCGGTCGAGATGACGCACAACTACATGAATCTTGCGCTCGAGCATCTGGCGGGGGGCGATCTGAACACCGCGATCGAGCATCTGCGCGACACCCATTTGCAACTATTGTTCCGCCTGGGTGTAAGCCTCACCATCGATTTGCGCAAGCGCGCGCAGGCGGTGGTGGCACGGCTGGGACTCGCCCCTGATCGCATTCGCGAGGTGCCCTACCTCGATTCGCCGTTCCGAGAAGCGCTGGCTGGCTTTCTCCAGCGCCAACCCCAATTCCACGCGTCACTCGATCGCGAGGGTGCGGTGGTTACCCGCGATTTTCGCGTGATGCGCGACCTCCATCTGGGCTACGCGGTGCTCGAACAGCTCGACGCCGTGCCCGAACTGTTCAAGGCCCTGCTCGGATTGGACATCGCATCGGCCGCGTTTCGCGCAAATATCGCCGGCCACGATATTCGCCTGAGCCAGATCCTCCTGACCGCCCTGGCGCGTTACGCGCTCGACCGCCGCTTTATGTTCGCTCCGATCGAACGCGAGCGGCTGTGCCAAGCGCGCGACGCGATCATGACGCACAACGAGCGCCCGGCGCGTCTGAGCGATAGTTTCCGCAGGACCGTGGACGAGTTTATGGTCCAAAGGCTCGACCCAAACCTGCGCCAGCGCAGCGCCAGCTTCCTCAACTCGTGCCTCAATCACCTCGAGGAGGAACTTGGCGAGCTCGACCCGCGCAGTCCTATCGACCCGCGCTTTATCGAGACTCTTCTGATTCGCCGCCAGTGACCGGTGGGGCGGCGCTGTTTGACGAGCGAAGGGTTACCACCTGCGTCTTCCCGTCGCGTAACAGGGTAAGGGCAACAGTACGGTTGGCGCCGGCCGCAATCGCTTGGCGCGCGAATTCTTCAGGCGTGTGGACTTCGCGCCCCTCGATCTGCGTAATGATGTCGCCGTGTTCGACGCCTGCCTTGGTGGCGTCAGCTCCCACCTCCGCGACCAGCACCCCGCCTAGCGGATCGACGCCGAAGTACCGCGCCAGATCGGGGGTCATTTCCTGGACACTGAGCCCGAGTCCGTGCACGGTCCGGATAGCCTTCGCCGAGCCTGGACTCCGCGACACCTCCATCAGCTTGTCGGCTACGAAGATCGGCGCGTCGACTCCCATCGCCAGCGCGATCGCGTCGCTTGGGCGGCTGTCGATAGAGTAGCGGCCGCTGTCAAGATAAATCTTTGCGAAATAGACTTCGTTGCGCATATCTGCGATGACAACGCGGTCGACATGGTTGCCGGTGCGCACGATCACATCACGCAGGAGTTCGTAGGTGAGGGGGCGATCGGGTTTGATGCCCCGCAACTCCAAAAGAATCGCCCGGGCTTCGTCGTCGCCGATCAGGATCGGCAGTGAGCGATTGCCGCCACGCTCTTCGAGCAGGACATAATGAGCGCCGCTTTCCCGGTCGTAGCCGACTTCGGCAACACGCACGCGCACCTGGTTCCGGTTTACCAGCGCGCCGCCCCCGCTCGCACATGAGCCGATGGCCAAGGTCGCCAGCAGGACCCACCACGGCGAAAGCAGCCTCATTTCATGCCGCGGCGTCATTGGATTCACCTCGCCCGTGCACCCGCGATCATGCCAAAAGGACGCGACGCCCCACAACCCGCTCACGGGCGGGGGCCGTCGGGGTAGAAATTCTGCGCCACGATGTAAAGTTCAGTCGAACCCGGGCGGGTCGCGCGCGTGCGCACGACTTCGACCCGCCCAAATCGGCGTTTGAAGCAAGTTCGCGCTTCGTCAAAGTTGGTACCCATGAACAGCTTTGCCACCAGCGCACCGTCCGGCTTGAGTACCTCGCATGCGAAAGCAAGCGTGCCCTTGATCAAATCGAACGAGAGGGCCTGGTCACGCTCGGCAATACCGGTAAGTTTCGGCGAAAGATCACTGGTCAAGAGGTCCGCAGCGCCACCAAGCGTCCGCGTGACCGCTGCTCTAACTACCGGGTCGCCGAT
>JASHZA010000324.1 GCA_030042765.1 Candidatus Binataceae bacterium
CGGGCGATGATTCACTATTTCCGCTACGCCGTGCTCGGGATCTTCGTGATTGCAGTGGCGTTGACACCGCCGGACATGGTCTCGCCGTTTCTGTTGGCGATACCGCTGCTGCTGTTGTACGGGCTGAGTATCGCGGTCTCTTACTTCTTCCGAACGCAACCGTCGGCCGCGGCCGACACCGCCAGCGAAGGGCCACCGGCTACAGTTTAGAGGAACGGCGAGCCGATCCCTGCGCCTGGTGGACCTCGACCGGAAAGATGGTGAAGCGATGGCAACACTGGAAAACATCCCGGCAGCGACAGGCGGTCCGGGCATCCCTCCGCGCTGGACGTACAGCGCCAAGGACGTAGTTGGAACCGCCTATTCGGTTTCGAGCCGAGTCTGGTACACGGTCTCGGGCGGCGTCCTGAGCGAAGTCTATTACCCGACGCTGGACCGGCCGCAGATCCGGGATTTGCAGTTCGTGGTGACCGACGGGGAGACCTTCTTTCACGATGTGCACCGCAGCCTGCGTTCCTCGGCCGAGTACCTGGGCGAGCATGGACTGGGAGTGCGGATTGTGAACGCGGATCCGGACGGGCGCTACCAACTGGTGATGGAAGTGATCTCGGATCCGCATCTGCCGTGCGTGCTGATCGATACGCGGATCGAGGGCGATCCGGACCAGTTGCGCCGCCTGCACGTCTACGCGCTGCTGGCACCGCATCTGGAAGTCGGAGGTTGGGGCAACAACGGCAACGTCGCGATGATCGCGGGGAGGGAATTCCTTACCGCGCACAAGGGTGAGACGTGGCTGGCACTGGCGGCGAGCGTGCCGTTCGTGCGCCGGTCGTGCGGATACGTCGGGACGACCGATGGGTGGCAGGATCTCGCACGCAACTTCAAACTGGACAACGAATTCGCCGCGGCGAAAGACGGCAATATCGCGCTGACGGGCGAGATCGAGCTCGATCACGGCTATCACTTCACGCTGGGCCTGAGCTTCGGCCATACGCTCCATCGGGCGGTCACGACCCTGTTCCAATCGCTGGGGACACCGTTCACCGAACATCGCGAGCGCTTCCTCGAACAATGGGATCGCGTCTGCCGGCATCTCTATCCGCTCGAAAGGTTGAGCGGCGACGAAGGCCGGCTTTATCGGCGAAGCCGCGAATTACTGCTCGCGCATGAGGACAAGAACTATCCGGGAGCGCTGGTGGCGTCGCTCAGTATCCCGTGGGGCGAAACCAAGGGTGACGAAGACCTGGGCGGCTATCACCTGGTGTGGACGCGCGACATGGTAAACAGCGCGACCGGCCTGCTGGCGGCGGGCGACCTGACGACGCCGTTGCGCGCGCTGATCTATCTGGCGTGCACGCAGCAGGCCGACGGCGGCTTTCCGCAGAACTTCTGGGTCGATGGCGAGCCTTACTGGAGCGGGATTCAACTGGACGAAGTCGCTTTCCCGATCATCCTGGCGTGGCGCCTGCGCGGGGCGGGCGCGCTGGCGGATTTCGATCCGTATCCGATGGTGCGGGCGGCGGCACGGTATCTGATCGTTCACGGCTGCGTGACGCCGCAAGAGAGATGGGAAGAGAACTGCGGGTTTTCACCGTCGACGCTGGCCAGCAATATCGCGGCGCTGGTGTGCGCGTCGTCCTTTGCGGCCGAGCGCGGCGACGAGGCAACCGCGCGATACCTCGCCGAGTACGCCGATTTTATCGAGTCGCACGTCGAGGCGTGGACGGTGACGCGCAACGGGGTGCTGGTGCCCGGGATCAAGCGCCATTACATCCGAATCAACCCGGCGGAGGTCGGCGGAGAGATGCCGGACGAAGACCCGGAGCACGGAGTAGTGCCGATACGCAATCGTCCGGCGGGGACGCGCAGCGAATTCGCACCGGCGGAAATCGTCGACGCGGGTTTCCTGGAACTGGTGCGCTACGGGATCCGCAAACCCGGTGACGCGCTGATTGAGGATTCGCTGCGGGTCATCGATGCGGCGCTGCGGACGGACTTCCCGGCAGGACCGTGCTGGCGCCGTTACAACTTCGACGGTTACGGCCAGCGCGACGACGGCAGCGCCTATGATCAATGGGGCGTCGGGCGGCCGTGGCCGCTGCTGACCGGGGAGCGCGGCCATTACGAACTCGCGGCGGGACGCGGCGTGGAGATCTACCTGCGCGCGATGGAGAACTTCGCAACGCCGACGCGCCTGCTGCCGGAGCAGATCTGGGACCAGCCGGACATCCCGGAAAGGTTGATGTACCACGGCAAGCCGACGGGAGCGGCGATGCCCCTGATGTGGGCGCACGCCGAATACATCAAGCTGCTGCGATCTGCGGCCGACGGCCAGGTCTTCGACTTGATTTCGGAGGTCGCCGACCGCTATTTGCAGGTGCGCCAGCGCGCAGCACTGGAGGTCTGGAAGCCCAATCGCAAGATCGGTTCAGTGGCCGCGGGAACGACGCTGCGGATCCAGGCCCCGGAACCGTTCATGCTCCATTGGAGCAAAGACGAGTGGCATCACGTGAATGACACGCGCTCACAGCCAACCTCGATCGAGATGTATTTCGTGGATATCGAGGTTGCGCGGAGCGATCGGGCGCCTGTGCGATTCACGTTCCTATGGACCGAGAAGGGCCGTTGGGAGGGCCGCGATTACGCGGTCGAGGTCATGCCGCGCCCCGAGGCGAGAGCCGGCGAATCGAAAATTGCGCGGTAAGCGAATCAACCAGGGCGTCGACCTCGTCGGCGGATTCGGGCGCGAAGTAGAGCTTCAGACGATGGCGGCGCGGATCTTCGGTACGAAGCGTTGCGAGATTGTCGTAGGACTCGATTATGGCCTTGAACGCAGCGATCCTGGCGGGTGGCATCTCGAGCACGATGGTGCTCATCGCGGCGGGTGGCGTGTTCGAGCGTTCGGGGGACATGGATCGATCGTGATGGACTGTTACGCGCGGCATGCCTAAATTCCAGCCATGGCGTTGCCGCGTCTAATCTTCGTAACCGGCAAAGGCGGCACGGGCAAGAGCACGGTAGCAGCGGCCCTGGCGATCGCGATCTCGCGGCGGCGTCCGGTCACGGTCGCGGATATCGAGCGGCGGCGATCGGTCGCGCGAATACTCGGCGTGGATCTGAACGGGGCCGAGCGCGCTGCGGTCAGCGCCAATCTGGAAATTGCGGGATTGACGCCACGGGCCGAGCTCGAGGCGTTTATCGAAGGGATCGTGCCGCTTAAGGCCGTTTCCCGTCGGATGCTGCGAAGCCGCACGTTCGGCTATGTTACCGCGGCGCTGCCGGGGCTTGAGGCGTTCCTGATGATGGAGCGGCTGCGCCTGATGGCGGGACGGGCGGCGCTGGAGGATCGGTACGCAGTGATCGACGCGCCGGCGACCGGCGGCGCGATCGAGCTGCTGTCGGTAGCACGTGGCGTCAAGCAAATTGCGTCGCGTGGCACGCTCAACCGGCTGGCCAGAACGCTCGAGGAATTTTTAACCGATGCGGATCGCTTCGGCGTCATCCTTACGGTGCGGCCGGAGGGACTTGCGCTGCGCGAGACGCTGGACGCTGCGGCCGAGCTGCGGGGCCGGCTGGGTGTGCGATGCATCGCGGCGGTGCTCAACGGCGTCGCCGAAGCGCTGTTTACGGAAGCGGAGATTACGAAGGCGCAAGCGCTGGGAGAGCCGGCGCGGCTGGCCGCGCGCCGTCGGGAGGGCGCAAAAGACGCCGCACGGGCCCGCCGCGAGCTGGAAGCCGCCGATCTGACAGTGGTCGAACTACCGATGCTGTTCAGCGCCGCACTCGGACGCGAGGAACTCGCGACACTGGCGGATTCGTTTGCGGCCGGGATCCTTGCGTGATGAAGGCTCGCGCGTTCGAC
>JASHZA010000325.1 GCA_030042765.1 Candidatus Binataceae bacterium
AAGCACATGCCGGTGCGATTTACGCCCCGAGCTGCTGTGGGACGGGCGAAGCCTGTATCCGCCGCATAAGCCCAACGCCACTATTTGAAGGATTGCCTTAACCCCTCAGCGATTGGCGCATTGCCACCGCGAGTGCTATTCTTGCTTCAGTTTTGCTTCTTTGTCGGGCATCGAATTTTTCGCTGGGCTAATGGTCGCGTGACTTGTCCCGATCATCAGGTCTTCTCTGCTGACGTATGACGATCAGGGGCCCTTCCATTCAAAGTCATTCGAGCTTGCCGTCCCCACCAGGGCTGCATCGGTTCGCCATCCTGTGTGGCGCTGCGACCTTTGTCCTGATTTTCGTCGGCGGTCTTGTCACGTCAACGGGGTCGGCGCTCGCGGTGCCGGATTGGCCGCTTGCCTTCGGCCATTTAGTGCCGAAACTAGTTGGCGGCGTGCGCTTTGAGTACGGTCATCGCGTGGTGGCGGGCCTGGTCGTGATACTGACTGCTGTTCTGGCGGCATGGATGTGGCATGCGGAACCGCGCCGCTGGGTTCGCAACATGGCTCTCGCGGCCCTGGGCCTGATTGTTGTGCAGGCGATTCTGGGCGGCATCACGGTTTTGTTGCTCCTGCCACTGGCGGTGGCAGTGGCGCACGCGGCCACCGCGCAGGCGTTCTTTTGCGTCATCGTGGCAATCGCTGTGTTCACGAATCCGCGCTTCGACGAAGCTTGGGGAAATCGCCCTCACGCTCAAAAATCACCAGTGGTGAGGCTAGCCGCGATAACCGCTGCCGTGATTTATGCTCAAATCCTGATCGGCGCGGTGATGCGGCACTTGGGCGCCGGCCTCGCTATTCCCGACTTCCCCCTTTCTTTCGGCCGTCTGGTGCCGCCTTTCAGTTCGATTTATGTCGACGTGAACTTTGCTCATCGATGCGGCGCGCTGGTGGTCACCGTATTCGTAATATCCGTGGTTGCTCGCGTAATTTTTCACCGCAAAGAACCGGATCTTCGCCGCCCTGCGATCGGGCTGATCATGTTGCTCGTGCTTCAGATTACTTTGGGGGCACTCACGATTTGGAGCGGGCGGGCGGTAATCCCGACCACCGCCCACGTTGCGATCGGGGCAGCGCTGCTCGCCACTTGTGTGACGCTGGCGATCCGTGCGTTTGCGCTTGAGCATTTGGCAGCCGCACCCGAAGCGGATAAAGTGCCGGAGAATCTGGAGCCAGTGATGGAGCGTGGGGTGACCAGTTGAGTTCCGAAGTTGCTGCCATAACGAATCCGCTCGCGTTCGCCCGCGATCGCATGATGGCCTATTACGAGTTGAACAAGCCCCGCGTCCTTACGATGGTCCTGATTACGACGCTTGCGGGCTTTTACATGGGCAGCGCAGGGGCATTCGAGGTTGCCGATGCTCTCAAAGTTCTGGCCGGAACGGCGCTCGCCGCAGGAGGTACCCTCGCCCTCAATCAGTACTTCGAGCGAGACACCGACGCGATGATGATGCGCACTCGGGACCGTCCGCTGCCTTCCCGCCGGCTGACTCCTATCGAGGGCCTGCTTTTCGGACTGCTGACGAGCGTCGCCGGTCTCGTATACCTCTGGCACGCGGTGAACCCGCTATCAGCTACGGTGACCAGCGCTATCACCCTTCTTTATCTCGCTGCTTATACGCCGATGAAGCGATACTCCTGGATGTGTCACGTGGTCGGCGCAGTACCGGGGGCGCTGCCACCCCTGATCGGATGGGCCGCCGCGCGCGACAGCCTCTCGCCCGAACCGTGGATTCTGTTCGGCATCATGTTCCTGTGGCAATTGCCCCATTCGCTTTCGATCGCGCGCATTTACCAGGACGATTACACCCGCGCCGGGATGTCTCTCCTGCCCAGGGAACGCCCTTACGGCAATCCTGCCAACCTCCTGATGCTGACTGCGACCGTCGCGCTGGTGGCCTTTGGCACCTTGCCCACCTGGATGGGCTTCGCCGGCCGCATCTATCTCGTTACAGCGGTAATCCTCGGAGCACTGATGCTTTACCACGCCATGAAGCTGGTTCGTGGCACGGTGACCGAGGCCGGGGCTCGGCGCGTGATGCTGCTCTCGCTGATCTATCTGCCGGCCGTACTGCTCGTCATGGTTCTGGACAAGGTTTGATTCTCGCCGTCCCTTTGCCCCGATTCACCAGCTTTCTGCGGCCTGTATACTGATACCCACTGCGCTGTGCAGCTTACCGCTACGTGCTGTACGCTTGCAGGACCGACTTTCACCTGAAAGGGGCTTGCGCAATTGCCGTTGGATGAAGACGACGCCAGGGAACAAGCCGCCGAGTTGAGCCACAACGCCGTCGAAGTGATCTCAGGCGACGAACTCGCGGCCAAACTTCGCGAAGGACGTCCTCTGCGAGTCAAGCTCGGAATGGATCCCACTGCGCCGGACCTCCATCTGGGCCATTCGATCTCCCTCAAGAAGCTGCGCGATTTCCAGCGCCGCGGCCATACCGTGATCTTCTTGGTCGGCGATTTCACCGCGATGATCGGCGACCCCACCGGGCGTTCCGAAGTGCGCAAGCCCCTTTCGCCCGAACAAATCAAGCTCAACGCGCAGACTTACCAAAGCCAGGTCTCGAAGGTCCTCGATCCGGCCAAAACCGATGTCCGCTTCAACAGCGAATGGATGAGCCGGGTCGACATGCGCCAACTGATCGAGATTGCTGCCAAGCTCAGCGTTGCCCGCATTCTCGAACGCGACGACTTCGAGCAGCGCCTCGAGCGCCAGGAGCCGCTCTTCCTGCACGAACTGCTCTACCCCCTCATCCAAGGCTACGATTCGGTCGCGCTCAAGGCGGACGTCGAACTCGGTGGAACCGATCAGAAGTTCAACATGCTGGTCGGACGCGAGCTCCAGCGCGCCTACGGACAGCCGCCCCAGGTCGTGATGACGATGCCGCTGCTCGAAGGACTCGACGGCAAGCGCAAAATGTCAAAGTCCTACGGCAACTACGTCGGCTTGACCGAAAAGCCCGACGATATGTTCGGCAAGCTGATGTCGGTTTCAGACCATCTGATGCTCCGCTATTTCGAGCTGCTCACCGACGTCGACTCCGCCGAACTCGCCGCCGTCCGCTCCGGCTCGATTCACCCGATGGAGGCCAAGAAGCGGCTCGCCAATCTCATCGTCACCGAATACCACGACGCCGCTGCGGCCGAAGCAGGCCGTCGCTATTTCGAATCGAAATTCCAGCGCCACGAAATTCCCGACGACGTCCCGGTCTTCAGGATCGCGCAGGACCTCTGGATCTGCGAGCTGATGAAACAGTTGCGCTTTGCCGCCTCGACCAGCGAGGCGCGCCGGCTGCTAGGGCAGGGCGCCGTGCGCGTCGACGGCCAGACCGTCACCGACGTGAATTTCCGCTTCGTTCCCGGCGACCACCGGATTCTCGAGGTCGGCAAGCGCCGCGTCGCCCGGATTGAACCCTAGTCAGCCCTTCGGCAACCCCAGTACGCGCTCGCCGATAATATTGTGCTGGATCTGATTGGTGCCCGCCGCTATCGTTCCCGCCCGCGCCCCCAGCATTCGATACGACCAGCGCCCCTCGTCGAACGCCAACGGCGATTTGTATTCGAGCTGGCTGTACGGCCCCAGCAGTTCCATCGAGAACAGCATTATCCGGATCGCG
>JASHZA010000326.1 GCA_030042765.1 Candidatus Binataceae bacterium
GGCTTTTACAACTACGGATGGGGCAACGCCGCGCCCGACCAACAGGGGGTTGTCACGCCGCTCAAGTCGACCACTTCGTACTTCGAACGGGTCGCCGGTCTGGTGCATTACAACGCGGAGCAGTGGAACATTGCCGGGGAACTCGACTACGGCAGGAATGCATTTACTCTGAGCAATCTCTATTCCGGCACCGGCCCGCTCGACGCTTTTGGCACCGCCACCGGTACAGCGGTGACCAAGGCATTCGCGGGCAATCCCACCTGTACGGCAGCGGCACCTTGCTACAACGGCTTCGGCACCTTCGGGCCACAAGTTGACGTCTACCAGGCGATGCTCAACAACGGGCGTTCCCGTCAGCTCGGGTTCGACTTCTTCGGCCACTACCACATCCCCGGCACCAAGTTGACGGCGTTCGGGATGTTCCAGTGGTTTATGCCGAACACCAGTATCACCGAGAACCCGCTGGATTTTCAGCGCTTTATCGCCGGCATCAGCTATCAGTACAACGAGTATCTGCGCTTCGCGCTGGATAGCCAGAACCTGTCCTTCTACCACGGCCAGTTCGGTCTACCGGTCTCGCAAGCCAGTACCTTCGGCTACGTCCCGGGCGCCACGCTTAACGGACGCAAATTGCCCAGTGTGGGGACCTATGTAATACCGAACCTGGTCCCGCGCGATCAGCACGCGATCTTCGCCAACGTCGAGTTCGCCTACTGACGTAGCATCAACAACGCAGAGTCGGTTCAGCGGCACACCGCCTCCTGTCTGAGGTGGTGCGCCGCTCATTTTCCGGGTGATGGTGCGCCCAGTGTTTCGTCCTCTGCGGTCTGGTGCTGATCAGATTGCGGCATTAAAAGCGCGCCATCGTCCGGTTCAAGGCGCAACCAACGACCTGCAGCAAAGGATCATTCTCCAGGTTCAGACTGTAGGCCTTGGCGGCACCACGCCCTAACTTGAGCTCGCGAAAAAGCGCTATGAAGCGGGACTGACGAATATCGTAGATTTGGAGGACGCCCATCGTTTCTACACTCACGACCGTGCGGCATACGCAGATGCCTTATACAGCTTCCCCGTGGCGAAAGCTGCGGTCGATGAGGCAACCGGGCAATCCCTATCAGAACTTTGAGCTTAGCGAAGCGCCGGTTGGAGTTGCCCCTGCGAAAACGGACATCGGTGGCGGGTTGAATAAGCACTAGTGGGTAAAGCGAGTAGCCTCCACGCCGGCGCGCCGTCAAGGGTCCGCGCCCAACGAGCGCCGGCTGACGCCGCCCTTGACCGCCGCCGTCGTTGCGGCTGGTCGGGCAGTTAAGCAGTCGCGGTTGCGACTGCTGTTCAAAACAGCCAGTCACGACACCGCCCTCAGATACTCACGCGGCGAGCGCATGCCGAGTCCCTTGTGCGGATGGATCTCGTTGTAGTCGGCGAACCATCTCGGCAACTGAGCGATGACTTCGGCCGCGGAAGGCAATTGGTTTACGTAGACGTAGTCGCGCTTGAAGGTTTTGACGAAGGCCTCAGCGACGCCGTTGGACTGGGGCGAGTAGGTCGGCGTGGTGCAGACCAGCAACCCCAGCGAGCGTGCAAACTCGCAGGTCTCGCGCGCGGTGTAACAGGGGCCGTTGTCGGACAGCCACTCGACGGGATGCGGCGCGCCCAATGCCGCGGGACCAAAGCGATACTCGACGGTCTCACTCATCAAATCACGCACCATCTCGCCGGATACACCGCCACTGGTCGCCAGCCACCCCATCGCCTCGCGATCGCAACAGTCGAGGCTGAACAGCACCTGGACCGCTTCGCCATTCCAGCAGCGGATCGTAAAGACGTCGGAGCACCAGCGCAGATTGCTCTTGAGCGTGACCACCACGCCGTCGTGGGTGCGCTCGCGCCGGCCGCTATAGCGCGGCAGCAGCAGATGCCTCAGCCGCATGATGCGGTAGATCCGCTTATGGTTAACTCGCGCGCGACCCTGGGCTTCGAACTGCCGGTTGAGCAGCGCGGTCACCCGCCGATAACCGTAGCTCGCGCGCTCGGCCACGATCGCTCGGATCAGCGGCAGCAGCCATTCATCATCCGGTCGCGGACCAAAGCGCGACCGCTTGCGAGTCGCGGGCGTGAGTTGTTCGACCAGATTGGAGCGCGCCACTCCCAGCGCCTCGGCCAGCGGCTTCACTTGGAATCTCCTGGTCCGGGCCAGCTCGAGCGCAACAGCAGTTTTTTTGAGCGCGTCAGCTCCAACGCTTCTTTCAGGATCTCCGCTTCCAGCGTCTTCCTGCCCAGCAGCCGCTCGAGTTCACGCACCCGTACGCGCAACTGTTTGGCTTCCGACGCGGGCACCACCTGCTCATCGGCGCCGAGACTTTCCAGTTCGCCCTGTTCCATCAGTCGCCGCCAGCGAAACAGCAGGCTTGAGGAAATACCGTTGCGCCGGGCCACCAGGCTGACGCTCGAGCCTGGGGCCACTGCTTCTGTCACCAGCCGGCGCTTCTCTTCAGCTGTGAAGCGCCGTCTTCGTCCAGGCTGTGGCTCTTCGATCACTTCGATCCCGTCCGGTGTCTTGGTCATAGGTCGGTCCTATGTCTAAGCTACCGTGTCCGGTTCGAGAAGGGGCTACATCACCGGTTCAAGTAAAACCCGGGCAGAACAAGTAGGCATAGCATCGAATCCGCTGGCCGCGTGACTGTGAGAGCATGGCGAACTGACTCAGCAGCGTGCTTGGGCAGGCTTGCCTCCCAGGCCTGAGCGACAAGAATTACAGCCTTCCCTGGTGGCCCCAGACGCTGCCCGCGGTATGCACTTGCACTTGCCAGATGGAGTCGTCTACCTCGCGCGCACCCCAGCCATACTCTACGTTAAAGCCTGAGGGCGTACGCAGATAGAACGATACCATGTGGTCGTTAGTATGTTTCCCCAGCTTCATAGCTATCGGGATCTCTTGCGTATGGCAGAGATCATATGTAGCGCCGACATCATCGAGTGACTGAAGTTGCAGCATGAAATGATGCAGGCGCTTGGATGCTCCGGGCATTTGCGCGAAGGCTATGGTATGGTGCCGCGGATTACAGTGGAAAAACACTACCCGCATCTTGACCTCAGGGACCGGCGA
>JASHZA010000327.1 GCA_030042765.1 Candidatus Binataceae bacterium
GATCACTTCCTTCGCGTTCTGCGTCCGCGCCGGATTCGTCTTGAAGCGCGGGTCGTCGATCAAATCCGGCCGGCCCATCGTCCTGCACAGGTCGGGCCACTGATGGTCCAGCGCGACCACGAAAATGTAACCCTCCCGGCTCTTGAAGATCCCGCCCGGCGTCACCATGTAATGATGCCCGCCGCTGCGCCGCGGCTTGATCGCGCCGCCGCTCAGGCTCAGCGCCTGCGCGCTCAGGTCGTGGTAATGGAAGTACGTGTCCACCAGCGACACGTCCACCCATTGGCCTTTGCCGGTCCGCTCGCGCCATAGCAGCGCCGCCAGCACCGCGCTGAATCCGTGAACGCCCGTGCTGATATCCCCGACTCCCATCGTATTCAGCAGCGGCGGCCCATCCGCCTCCCCGGTCATGTCGAGCACGCCCGCCAACGAAGCCCCGATATGGTCGAAGCCTGGCTTGAACGAGAGCGGCCCCTTCTGTCCGCATAGCGAGATCGAGCACATCACCAGGCGCGGATTCAGCGCGCGCACCGTCTCGTAGCCGAAGCCGAGACGGCTGATTACACCCGGCGCGAAATTCTCAACCATTACGTCAGCTTTCGCCACGAGGTCGCGCACGATGGCATGGCCCGCGGGATTCTTGAGGTCCACGCACAAGCTCTTTTTCCCCCGGTTCTGCTGGACGAAATAGCCGCTGCGCCCGTCGCGAAGAAAAGGCAAACCTCGCGAGCGGTCTCCTCCCGGCGGCAACTCCACCTTGATTACTTCGGCCCCCAGTTCGGCCATCAGCCGCGTGACGGTCGGTCCCGCCAGCACCTGCGAAAAGTCGACAACCTTGTAACCGTCCAGGATATGCGTGGGTTTCTTTTCCGCCATGCGAAGCTCCGCTGCGCGAGTTGTTCGGCTCTGCCGAGTCTGTGCGCTCAATTACTATTTGCGGCCCCACGCGTAAAGGCTTCGCCAACCCTGCTCCGCCATTTCTACGGCCCTGGTCCTCGCCGGCGCGCGCTGCTCGGCTCAGCCTGCTACCCACCCTCTACACTAGAGAAGCATTGCTGCTAAGGGTGAAATATTTCACCATGCGTGAGGCCGGCCGGCTTTCGTGATAGTCACTCAAATATGAAATTCGGACTGTTCGGCATGAACATGCGGCCGTGCGTCACGCCCGAGGCGATCGCGGCCGTGGCCCGCGCGGCGGAGGAGGCCGGTTTCGAGAGCTTCTGGGGCGGCGAGCATATCGCGCTCGCCGATCCGCAAACTCCCGCCTCGCCGATGCCGCCGAATATCGTTTTCGTCGACCTGGGCGTGACGATCGCGTTCGCGGCGGCGCATACGCGCACGCTGCGCTTCGGCACGGGGATCATCATCCTGCCGTTGCGCAACCCGGTCGTCCTCGCCAAGCAGCTCGCCTCAGTCGACGTGGTCTCGAACGGGCGGCTGATCTTCGGCGTTGGCATCGGCAACCTCGAGTTCGAATTCAATGCGGTCGGGATGCCTTTCGATCACAAAGGGAAGCGCGCCGAAGAGATGATAGGCGCGATGAAATCGCTATGGTCGATGGAACGGGCGGAGTTCCGGGGACGTTTCCTTTCTTTCGGCGGAGTGCGCGCAGAGCCACGGCCGATTCAGAGGCCGCATCCGCCGATCGTCTTTGGCGGCAAGACGGTTTACGCTTTCAGCCGCACCGCCCGCCTCGGCGACGGATGGTTCGGCTACGGCCTCGACCTCGAGGCGGCGGCGAACTGTATCGCGGGTATCCGGAGCGCCTGCGCGAAGCACGCCCGTTCATTTGACGAGATCGAAATCAGCGTGACGCCGAAGGCGGAACTCGATCGCGATCTGGCGCGACGCTATGCGGACCTTGGCGTCCGCCGCCTGATAATCTCGCCGCGCGCGCGCAACGTAGACGAGGTGATCGAGGCAGTCGCGGCGGCGGAACGAACGCTCATCGCGAAGGTCTAGCGCGCGCCGGCGCTTAAATCTTCGCGCCGCGCTCCGCGATCGGAGCGAGGTCGCGCACGGCCTTAACGCCGTCGCCCGTCACCGCTGCGGAAGCGGCAACCACGAGGCGGCTCACGCCGGCCTCCGCGTACTGTTTGATCACGTCCGCCGAGGGACCGTCGCCCCCCATCAGCAGCACGGAAAACTCGAGCTTGTCGCCGTCGCGGCCGAACTCACGCGCCATCCGCCTTACCTGCGGAATGCATTCGCGCGCCTTTTCGACGGTGAGTCCGCCGGGGCACCAGCCGTCGGCGTATCGAGCCACCCGCTTCAACGCGTACTTCGGATCGTGCGCGCCGAGCAGTATCGGCGGACCGGGCTTCTGCACGGGCTTGGGACCGAGCTTTACCGCCGGGAACGTCACGATCTCGCCGTCGTATCTGACGTCGTCCCTGGCCCATAGCAGACGGAGGGCCTCGACTGATTCGCGCAGATGGGTCCAGCGGCGCGCGAAGTCGACGCCCATGATCTGCGCCTCTTCAGGAAACCATCCCGCGCCGACGCCGAGGATGAGCCGCCCTTTCGAGAACAGGTCGATGGAGGCCGTGACTTTTGCGGTTTCGATCACGTCGCGCTCGGGCAACAGACATATGGCGGTGCCGATCTTTATGCGCGAGGTCGAGTTCGCGGCGATCGCGAGCGCGACGAAGGGATCGATCAGGTTCGCGTAAAAGTCGGGGACTTTGCCGTCGCGGCCCCGCGGATAATAGGTCTTGTACTGCGACGGCATCACCAGGTGCTCGGCGACGAAGAACGACTCGAAGCCGACATTCTCCGCTTCGCGGGCAATCGCTCCCGGGTCGCCCGATTTCTCGGTGAGAAACGCCAAAATGCCCATCTTCATTACGGATCCTCCCAGGACCTAGGGCTTCGACTGCATGTCCGCCTTGCCCGTCGCGACGTCGACCGGCACCGAGTTATGTTCCTGCACAATCAGCCACTTGCCTTTGATTTTTCGGTAGACGTCCGTGGTACGAAAGGTGAAGTCCACCGGCTTGCCGTCATTGCCGGTGGCGGTGAAGTGCTGGATAACGTGCCCGTACGCGAGATCTCCGCTGCTCGCGACGCTGAGATCGCTCAACTCGATCTTGACCGGACCCTTCAACCCGGCAAACAGGTCCGCCCAGTTCTTGTGGTAGGCGTCGGCGCCGGCGTACTGGCGGGGCGGAATGACGTCGAAGACAAACAGCCGGTCACCCGGAGCGTAACACTCCATTATTTTGTCGACGTCTTTTGCATCGACCGCGGCGACGTAGCTTTCTTCCAGCGCCTTGATCTCCGCCTGCGCGCCCCCTTTAGCCGCGGCGACGCCGACAAGCGTGTAAAGACTTGCCGACACCGCCAGCGCGCTGATCATCAGGAGACTCCGCTTCATTTTGGCGCACCTCCCCGTTCAATCGAGCCGGCGGTTAATCGAGACCTACATTTTCGACTGCATGTCGGCCTTGCCGCTCGCCATGTCAGTCGGGAAGGAGACGTGAGTGTGAATGATCTTCCACTGCCCGGCGATTTTTTGCCAAACGTCGGTCACGCGAAATGTCATGTCGACCGGCTTTCCAGCCTGGTCGGTGCCGGTGAAATGCTGGACGCTGTTAGCGAGACCCATCCTGCCGTCGGTGACGACGTGCAGCGAAACGAATTCGACCTTGGGGTTCTTGATGGTGTCGAAAAAGTGCTGGAAGTCTCCGCGGACTGCCTTGACTCCGTCGAACTCGCGCGGCGTCCCGATGTCGTAGACCACCAGGTCGTCGCTCGTGGTATAGCAGCCCATCAGTTCATCGGTGGTGGTGGTCGCAGCACACTTATGCTCCAGGTCCGTGATCTGGGCCTTGGAGCTGGCGGCCACTGCCTGAGCGCCGAAGCCGCAGGCCAGGATAAGTGCAGCCGCGAGTGTCCCCACGAGTGTTCCTGATTTTCGCATCTTCTCCTCCTTCAGGTTCGAGTAAAACCGGTTACGTCATGCACCCAAATCGAACAAACCCGTACGGTTCGCGTCGGCGACCATAGCACAAAGCGATCGCGTGCACCGCCCCCTGTGCGCCAAGTCTCTGCCGCTAGACTTTGATGCAAACCTTGCCAAAATGGGCGCCGCTCTCGAGATGGCTGTATGCCTCGCGCGCCTGGTCGAACGAAAACGTACGGTCGATGACCGGATGGACGCGGCTTATCTCCATCGCGCGGTTCATTTCGTCGAACATGTCGCGCGATCCGACGTAGATGCCCTGCAAGCGCACGCTCTTGAACAGCACCGGCATCGGATTTATCCCGGTGCCGCCCGCCAGAATCCCGATCAGGCTGACCTGTCCGCCCACCCGGACGGCGCGCAGTGATTTTTCCAGCGTCCCGATGCCGCCGACCTCGATTACATAGTCGACACCCTCGCCCTGCGTGACTTCGAGCACACGTTTGTCCCATTCGGGAGTCGTTTTGTAATTGATCACATCGGAGGCGCCCATCTCGGTCAGGCGCTTCAATTTCGAGTCGCTGCTGGAGGTCGCGATAACTCGCGCCCCATGCATCCGGGCGAACTGCAACGCGAAAATCGACACACCTCCGGTGCCCATCACCAGGACGGTGTCGCCGGACTTGAGCCGGCCTTCACTCACCAGCGCATTCCACGACGTTACGGCGGCGCACGGCAGCGAAGCGGCTTCCTCGTACGTCATGTAGTCGGGAATTCGCACCAGGCCATTCTCATGGAGGCAGACGTACTCCGCCAGCATCCCGTC
>JASHZA010000328.1 GCA_030042765.1 Candidatus Binataceae bacterium
CCGACAGCGCACACGCGGCCTTCAACCACAGGAACGGTTTCGGCCTCCACCACATTCACGATTTCGGGGCTTACCACCCGCACCTCATTCAACCCCTGTCTACGCTTCGAACCTCGCGTTACCGCGACGCCCGCAAGACTCGGTTCCGGCCCTGCCCGCTACGGCGCTGGCCGGATGGGACTCTCACCCATCAGTCACCATCAGCTTTTCCCAGCGCACTCCTGAAGCTTGTTGAAATCGAACTGGCCAGTCCTGGTCAGTCCTCGTCCAAGCATTCCCAGCAACCGAGGGCGTAGAAAAGAGTAAACGGCGAAGATGAGAATGCTGACTAAAGCGATCGCGCAGGGGGAGTAACCATCGAGCACTTCAGCCAAAAATAAACCTTTGAGTGAGGAGGTTACAAATTGCGGCAATGAGATCGGACGCTGGTCGACTTCGCTCCTCCGTCGAAAAGCATATTCATTGTCTTCACTAACCTGCCGAGCATGCGTGGCCCAGAGCATCTGATCCAAGTCGGTGGTACGAACTATTTGCCAGTTCTTCAATCGCGGCGCGGGCCTCTTGAATCGCTTCAGCTTCTGTAAGAGCGACGCCGATGATTCCACGCGTGCTAAGCGGGATTATCAAGCCCCAGAACCAAGCGCCTTGGCTGGTCCACAGCTCAAAGGACATCTCCTTATGAGATCCGCTATGAAGTATTCTCATTCGCGTTGCTCCTGGGTTCGATGACCGCCGGCGCGGCCGCTCTTAGGCCAGTTAGTCCGAACGATCACTGCTACCGCTACCGCTTGCGTGCACTTAGCCGTTGGTCGGAGTGTCGAGGCCGTTGGGAATTGTGGAAGCGTGCGGGCTGCGTGATCGCTTGATCTCCTGCAGTTCTGCCTGGGCCCTCGCGTCGGCGTTGCGCAAGCGAATCTCTTCCAGCTTCTGCTCGACCTCGGACTCGTGCAGTTCGCGATGAACGTCGGCGTGCCCGAGCGTCCGCTGGATCGACTCCCGCACCTCTTGAAGCGCGCGGAGATCCTCGTCGTAGGAAAGCTCTTCGAGCACACGTCGGATTCGGATTCGCGCCTGTGCATTGTGAAAGCGCGCCAGCATCTTGACCTTCTCGAGCTTGAGCTTTTCGATTTCGTCCTTGAAGCGGAGCAGACTCTTCTTCGCGTCCTCGGCTTCACCGGTAAGCTCGGATAGCTCTTCCTTGATGCGCCCTGAGTCGGCTTCGAGTTCGTGCTTGCGTCGAATAAGCAATAGAGCGCAATTGTCCTCGTTCATCTCGGCCGCCTGCGCTGCTTGCTCGGCGACCTCGCTAAGCTCGACCGACTTTTGTCGGAATTCGCGTTCAAGTTTATTTCTCATATAGATGACCCCGGCCGCGGCGTTCCTGAGGTGTTGATAGCGGCGGACGCGATCAGAGATCGCCGCTTCGTACACGGCCTCGGGGTCACCCATTTCTCGCGACTTGAGCCAACGACTAAGCTTGCCGCCGATGAGACTAAATAGCCTTTGGATAAACATCGTACTTCTCCCTTGATTGATTTGCGCGCAGCCTGATTCACGCTAGAGCCAGCGGCGGACGCGGGTTTTGTAGTCCAGATATTGCTGACCGAACAAGCGCTCCAATGTTGTCTCCTCGTGTGGAATCAATGCGCGGTCGATTACGATCACAAAGATGATGGGCGCAAGCAGCATCACGGGCGAGCCGAAAAATACGGCGAACCCGAGCAGTACGGTCGTGAGGCCGACGTACATGGGATTGCGCGTAAACGTGTACGGGGCGTTCGCCACTAACGCGGTGGGCTCGCCATAGGGATTCTTGGTAGTATCGAGCCCTGCGAAGAGCGCCGCGGCGTAGAACATCAAGCCCACGCCGCCTCCCACAAGCAACAGGCCGAGCAACTGAGTCACGTGTACGAAATGGCGATGGTGACCGCCGATGAGATGCAGGAACAGTCCGCCAAGCAGCAAGATACCGGCAAAGGCGGGAGGATAGATCTTAAACGTACCACCAGTGTCTACGGTTCCAGTTTCGCCTTGACTCATATGTTTTTCCTTTGTGCGTATTACTCGTCGTCCGACTTTGGTCCGAGTTCCTGCACGTTGATTCCAAGCTCACGAATCTTCTGCTGGAAGCTCTGCCGGTACATCCCGGCTCGTTCCGCGGCCCGCGAGATATTGCCGCCACTGGCTTTGAGGGCATTGAGAAAGAAGTTGCGTTCCCATTGCGTAACAAATCTCTCTTTTGCTTCGCGGAAGTTGAGGGCGCCGGCCGCTGTGAGCGAAGCGGCTGCTCCCCCGCGTCCTGCCTGATCGCTTACAGTCTCAAGGCTACCTACCGCTCTTGAAGCTTCTTCGGGGACGGCGCTACCAAACAGCTCCGCGCTCGTGATTTCGGCGCCGACAGATAGAATGACGGCCTGTTCGATTGCGGCTTTGAGTGCGCGTACGTTGCCACGCCAAGGATTCTCGACACATGCTCGCAAAGTCTCGGGAGTAAGTGTCTTCGACGAAGTGCCAAAGCGTTCGCACGCTTCCTTGAGAAAGTGAATTACGAGAGCCGGAATGTCTTCGGCGCGCTCTCGCAACGGTGGCAGGCGGACCTCCACTACCTTGATCCGGTAATAGAGATCCTCGCGAAAGCGCCCGTCGCGGACCATCGCTTCGAGGTCCTGGTTCGTGGCTGCAATGATCCGTACGTCGACGGCAAGCGATTGGTTGCCACCGAGACGCTCGAAACGCTTCTCCTGAATTACACGCAGCAGCTTCGCTTGAGTGTCGAGGTTCATGTCGCCGATTTCGTCGAGGAAAAGCGTACCGCCATCGGCGATCTCAAACTTGCCCTCGCGCCGGGCAAGCGCGCCCGTGAAGGCGCCCCTTTCATGGCCGAAGAGATCACTCTGGACCAATTCGTGCGAAAATGCGGCACAGTTGACCGCGACGAATGGGCGGTTGGCGCGCGGGCTGCGACTGTGAATCGCGCGCGCGACCAATTCCTTGCCAGTACCCGATTCGCCGCGCAGCAGCACGGTTACGTCGGTCGGTGCGACCTTGTCGATGGTCTCGAAGACACGCCGCATCGCGCCTGACTGCCCGATCATCTCGGCGAAGCGCCCGCTGTCGAGGTTCACCTGTTCGATCAAGCGGTTATAGGCGCGGCGAAGCAGTTGCTTCTCCATCACGTTGCGGACTTTGAGCCGCAATTCGTCGTTGTCGAAGGGCTTGGGCAAGTAGTCCTCGGCCCCAGCTTTCATCGCCTCGACGGCAATTCGCTGCGTACCGTAAGCCGTGATCATCAAAACCGTACACCCGGGGTCCAACTGGCGCACGGACCGCATCAGATCGAGCCCGTTCATCCCATTCAGGCTCAAGTCCGTGATGACCACGTGGAACAGGCCGGCCCTGATCTTGGCGAGCGCTTCTTCACCTGACTCCGCGGTCTCGACCTCATAGCCCTCTTTGGTGAAAAGCCCCTTGAGCGCGACCACGATCCCGCGCTCGTCGTCGACGATTAGCAGCCGTCCGGTCATCGAGGTTCCCTCGTGTCGGCGTGAAGCGCCGCCGCCGCGCTGTCATCAATGGTGGTATCTGCGAATACAGGAGTTTCACGAGACTGCGCGTCTGCGAGCGGCGGCGTCTGGGAATTCGCAGGTGTAGCTGGGTCGAATGCAGTCTCCGACCAAGCGCGGCCGGCATCCGACAGCGGTATTGACAGCGAAAACTCGGTGCCGCTTCCGACCTTGCTTGTCACTTCGATGCGGCCGTGATGAGCCTCCATTACCTTCCTTGCGATGCCCATTCCGAGGCCGGTGCCGTTTTGCTTGGTCGTGTAGAAGGGGTTGAATATTTTCGCAACCTTATCGTCCGGGATGCCGCAGCCGTTGTCGCGGACCACGACGGCTGCTGTGCCTGGATACGTGCCCCTGATCCAAAGCTCGAGACGCCGCTCGCCGCTATTGGACTCCATCGCGTCGATCGCATTGTCGATTACGTTGGTAAAAACCTGGCGGAGCTTTTCCGCATCGGCGCGGACAGTCGGGCCACCGATGTAATTGCGCGACACGCTAATTTGCTTGGCCTCGAGTTTGCCGCGCATCTGCGTGAGGGCACTATCCAGTACGGAAGCCAGGTTGACGTTGGCAAAGCTATAGTCCTCTTCTTTGGCGTATTTGAGCAGATGCGCAACGCTGCGCTCGACGCGGGCCAGTTCATCGAGCGCAACTTTCGCGTACTCGACGTTTTCGTTTGAAGTCGGGTCCTCGCCCATCTGCTGAACTAGGCTCTTGGCCGCCGCGATTGGATTTCTGATCTCGTGAGCAAAGTTCGCGGTCAGTTCGTCGAGCGACGCCTGCTTCTCAGTCCGCAAAGCCTCTTTTTCCAGAGAGACTTCGCGTTGGACTTCTCGCTGAATAGCGGGCTCGAAAACGCGTTCATGGATCCAGCGCCATCCGTAGACGGCGCCAAAATGGCTCGCGAGTCCGATGCCCCAGCCGAGAGCAGGAAAGATCCACCACGCGATTGACGGGCTGACAACGAGATTGAGGATTAGCAAAAATCCGATGATGATCCCGTACCACATCAAATGAAGATAGAAGCCCGCCTCCTGCGCGGCGCGCTTGCGTGCACGGCGATAACTTGCGCGCTCCTGTTCGTTCTTGAACTGCGGTTCGCTTGCGCGGCTTGCGTTACCAAGCGGTAATGAGCGATTTTGCGCAGACGACGCCGCAGTGTCTGAACGACCGGGCGTATCGCCATCTCTGCCCAAGGTCTTTCCGGTGCTGCGATTCACACCGGCATCGGCGTCACCGAACTTTCTTTCCGACTGGTGTTCTCCATCGTGGACGCGATGATGTGCGTCCTGAGCCCAGTTCTCTTTTTCATTCCAATGGTGGGTCCATTTAGCCCACCTTGCTTCGCCGAAGCGCTCGGCTTTGCTCGCTCGGGCTTGCCAGCGGTCCCATTTGCGCGACCATTTGTCGCGGCCGTCCGATGGCTTGCCGTCTCGGCATCGATGACGCTTCACGAGCGCGAAGACGATGATCGCGGCTATCAGTAGGCCTATCATTTGGCGTACGGCTTACGCCTTCCGGTTATATAGCGGGTCTGGCGATGCCGCCTTGGCAGCTTAACTCGCATCGTGACAGGAGTGGAGCAAGTCGAATGCCTGATTCATCGGGCGAAGAACTGCCCTGGAAATCAGGGCTTTTTGCGCCAGGCGGGGCAGTCGACCATGTGCATGCAGCCAACCGACTGCATTGCCGTCTCTGCACATGGGACGCCGTCCACGGATGGTGCTGCATGCCCCGCCAAGCCGGGTCCTGTCGCCGGATCTCGCCAGCGCTGACCAACACTTCAATCGAGGTGCCGCGCGCCGCATGGCGGCGAACACTCAGTCCAGCGGAAGGCCGACGTAGTTCTCTGCGAGCGATTGCGACGCCGCGTGCGAGCCGACCAGGTATTCGAGCTCGGCGAGCTGGCGGCGCTGGTCGAACGCATTTTCGTCCTCGAAGCGATGCAGCACCGAGGTCATCCACCATGAAAACCGTTGCACTTTCCATACCCGGCGAAGACAGGTCTTGGAGTAGCCTTCGAGCCCGGCGCGCGATCCGCTCGCGTAGAAATCGGCCAAGGCCCGCGCGAGCACGCGCACGTCGGAGATCGCGAGGTTAAGCCCCTTGGCCCCGGTTGGCGGCACTATATGAGCCGCGTCGCCGGCAAGAAACAGGTTCCCGAACTGC
>JASHZA010000329.1 GCA_030042765.1 Candidatus Binataceae bacterium
CGTCCTTTAACTGCTTTAACGCTGCGTCGCGTGCCGCATCGCTCTCGGCTGCGACGGCGTCGCTGATAACCGTTACTCCGTAGCCACGCTCGATTGCGCTCTTCGCCGTTTCGAGGACCGAGCTGTCTGCGTAAACTCCGGCGATCACGACGCGGCCGGCGTTGATCGCTTCCAGATGGGATTCGAAGTAAGAGTTCGAGAATCCGTCCAGACATTGCTTTGTGAAGTAGACTCCGGCCGTAGCATCAATGCGCGGATCGAATGCCGACCCGGGTTCGTAACGCAAAGCAGCGTCGTCGCGCGCCATGTTTCCGATGAATTGAAACCGGCTGAATTCGTCCTTGAAGTAGATTACAGGCACCACGTCTTTGCGCGCCGCATCGATCATCGCGTTGACCGCTTTGACCATGGGATCGACCTCGCTTTGCGCGACCGAACGCGCATTCTCCGGTGCCAGGAAGCTCTGTTGGAGATCAATCAGAACCAGGGCGGGAGCGTTGCCTTTCGACTCCGTAGCGCGACGTTCCGACTCGCACCCACCGAGTATCATCAGGCCGATTACGGCGAATATCACCACCCTGGCTTTCGCGCCTGTTATCATGGAATACATCCTCCGAAATTTGCAGCAGTGGCCGCGCAGGTTAGCATATTTCAGTTGTGGGCGTCGCGGATCTCAGCGGCGCCATGGCGCCGGAAATTCTCCGCTTTTCAAAAAACGAATGTAGTCGGCAAGAATCTCGGCATGGTCGAACGCAAGCGGACTTGGCGGTTCCGTCGGCAGGAACAGGCCAATCCCTTTGGCATCGTCGCGCGCCAGCGGCGTGCCGCGCGCGCGTCCAATGTAGACTACGGTTACGGTCTGACCGCGCGGATCGCGATCCGGGCGCGAATAAACGCCCAGCAGCGCGCGCAGTTCAACTTCCAGCGAGGTCTCTTCGAGTGTTTCACGTATGGCGGCGTGTTCAACGGTTTCGCCGACGTCGACAAAACCTCCCGGAATCGCCCATCCTGGAGGAAAGTTTTTGCGTTCGATAAGAACGATGCGATCGCCGATCTCGGCGATTACGTCGGCGGCAATCGGCGGACAAACCGGACGCGGCATGGCTCCAGCCTACCACGTGACCCTGCTCCGCGCATTGCATCCGTGCCGCGATGAGGTTGACAAGGCCGGCCGCGGGCCACAAAGTTTCCGGCGTGAGCATGCAAGTCGCGCGTCTCTATGATTTCGGCGATATTCGCGTCGAACAATGTGCCCGCCCGGACGTAGGCCCGAATGATATCCTGGTCCGTGCCGCGGCCTGCGGTATCTGTTCGGGAGACATCATGCCCTGGTACATCCGGCGCAAGGCCCCGCTCGTGTTGGGTCACGAGCCGGTTGGCGTGATCGAGCAGACCGGCGCTGCGGTGCGCGATTTCCAACCGGGTGAGCGCGTTTTCGTCCACCACCACGCGCCGTGCTTCAATTGCGCCGCTTGCCGCCGCGGTGAATACGTGCAGTGCGCCACATGGCGTACGAGCAAGATAGTCCCAGGTGGAATGGCGGAATTCTTCGTCGTCAGCGCGACCAACCAGCGCGATACTCTGAAACTGCCTCACGATGTCTCCGACCTCGACGGTGTTCTGGTCGAACCCGCTGCCTGCGTGGTCAAGTCGCTGCGCCGCTCCGGGCTTCGCCCCGGCGAATCGATTCTGGTTATCGGGCTCGGGATCATGGGCATGATGCACGTGCGGCTGGCGCGTCATATGGGGGCCGGGTTGATCATCGGCGCCGATCTTTTCGAGCGCCGCGTCAAACGCGCCCACGAACTTGGCGCTGACCTCGGCGTCGTCGTCGCCGGTGACAATCTAGTCGAGCAGGTCCGCGAGCTGACCGATGGCGCGATGGCGGATGTCGTCATCGTCGGTCCCGGCTCCTCTGCGGCGATCAACGCGGGAATTAGCGCCGCCGGCAAAGGTGCGACCGTCGTGCAGTTTACCGCGACTCCGCCAGAAGAAGAGATGCTCGTGCGGCCGCACGACCTCTACTTCAACGAGACCCGCCTCGTACCCAGCTATTCATGCGGTCCTGACGATACTCGCGAGGCGTTGGAAGCGGTTCGCCGTGGCGTCATCAGTTCGCGTGAACTGGTCACCCATCATTTTCCGCTGGCGCAGGTCGGCGCGGCCTACCAACAGGCGCAGAAACCCGAGTCACTCAAAGTGGTTGTAACTTTTTGAGCGGCGAACCTCGGCTCGAGACCTGCGAAAAAAGTCGAAGGGCACCCGTGATCGCGGATGCCCTTCGTTTGATTGATCCGTTGCCAGTTTGACTACATAGGAGAAGCCGCCGGAGAGGCCGCAGGAGCTTCCGGCGCTGCCGGAGCCGCACCACCCTCAGAGGACATCGCCTTGTGATGGCGACGATGATGCCTCCAAGCGTGATGATGTCCACCGCCGCCTTCCGTCTTCGCCGCGATCGCTTCCGCGCGATCAGCCGCAGCCTTTGCATCTGCTGCAGACTGCTCGACCTTGGCTGCGGAAGCCTGAGCCGAAGCCGCAGCCTGCTGCGCATTAGTGGCTGCGGTCTCGGCGCGCGTAGCCGACGCGTCCGCCTGCTGCGCGGCGTTCTGCGCTCGCTGTGCCGGATCAGGCTGCGATGAGCAACCTGCCACCAAGGATAGGGCTAACACAGCCCCGGCCAGCCCAAGCAATTTGGAACTCCCTCTCATTAACCCTTCCATCCTTTTCCTCCTTGAATTCTAAGGGCGGGCACGCAACATTCGGACCGGTTCACTTACCGCACCTCAACCCAATTTCCTTTCGTGTTTCCGAGCGTAGCGCTTGCAGCATACAGTATCAGGGTTTCTCTCGCAATCGACTATCACGGTATTAGTAACAAACGAAACCCACCACTTAAAACCGCCGATAAAGGTTCGCGCTTACACTAGCTATTTTCTGCAAAGACTATTCGCTTATGACTAAAAGTCATCACCGCCCATATCGTCGTCACCCATGCCACCCATACCGCCCATTCCTCCCATTCCACCCATGCCACCCATCCCGCCGTGAGGCATCGCCGGCAGCGGCGCGGCCTTCTTCGGCTTCTCGGTGATCGCCGCCTCCGTCGTGATCAACAGCGAGGCAACGCTCGCCGCATTCTCGAGTGCAGAACGCACGACCTTAGCCGGATCGATTACTCCCGCCTTCACCAGATCCTCATACTCCTCGGTCGCCGCGTTGAATCCAAAATCACCCTTGCCCTCAGCGACCTTGCCGAAGACCACAGCAGCTTCATATCCGGCGTTGGCGGCGATCTGACGCAACGGTTCGGCCATCGCTCGATGAATGATCTGCGCTCCGGACTTGCGGCCTCCGCTTAGCTTGAGCTCACTCACAGGTTTCATCGCACGCACCAGCGCAACGCCGCCACCAGCGACAATTCCCTCTTCGACGGCGGCTCGCAATGCATGAACGGCATCATCGACTCGCGCCTTCTTTTCCTTGAGTTCGACCTCCGTAGCCGCTCCCACCTTGATCACGGCCACACCGCTGGTGAGCTTTGCCAATCGCTCCTCGAGCTTCTCTCGATCATAATCAGAAGTTGTCGAGGTAATCTGGTTGCGGATCAATTCGATGCGACCTTGAATCTCCGACTTCTTCCCGGTTCCGCCAACGATCGTGGTGTTGTCCTTGTCGATGACTACTCGCCGGCACTTGCCCAGCTGGTTGATTGCGACGTTCTCGAGCTTGCCCCCCAATTCCTCTGCTATCAGCTGGCCGCCCGTGAGCGTCGCCATATCCTGCATATTTTCTTTACGGCGATCGCCGAAGCCCGGAGCCTTTACCGCCGCTACCTTGAGTGTGCCGCGTAATTTGTTCACGACCAGCGCGGCCAGTGCCTCGCCGTCCACTTCCTCTGCGATCACCAGCAGCTGGCGCCCTTGCTGAACCACCTTCTCGAGCAGCGGGAGGAATTCGCGCAGGCTCGAGATTTTC
>JASHZA010000330.1 GCA_030042765.1 Candidatus Binataceae bacterium
GGGCGGCGCGCTTGATCCAGGGCTCGCTCGTATCCACGCCAATAGCTCGCAGTCCCGCGAGCGCCGAGAAAGTCCCGTAGATATAGCTGACACCCCAGCGGCCCCACCACGAACCGTCGCTCTCCTGATTGCGCTTAAGCCACGCGATCGCCCGGCGTGCCACCGGATGGTCGGCGCGATAGCCCACGGTCGCCATCATTTCGAGCACGCGTCCGGTCAGGTCCGCGCAGGTTGGATCGGTGGCCGCCTCGAGATCCGCGAAGGGCGCAGAATTCAGCCACTGGGAGTCATTGTCAGCGTCGAAGGCGGCAAACCCACCGTCCTTCGATTGCATTCCCATCACCCAGTTCGCACCGAACTTGATCGCGCGTTCGCTCGCGGCCGCCCCGTCGTGAGCGGCGGCGAGCACCATCAGGATCACGGCCGAATCGTCCACGTCTGGGTACCAGTCGTTGAAAAACTCGAAGGCCCATCCGCCTGGTTCGAGCTCGGGCCGCTTTATGGACCAGTCGCCCTTCTTGAAAATCTGATGATCGATGAGCCACCCGGCGGCGTCGCGCAGGGCCGGATGGTCCCCCGGAAGTCCCGCGTCAATCAACGCCTTGGCCGCAAGCGCCGTATCCCAGTTGGGCGATACGCACGGCTGGTAGAGAATCGAATCGCCCTGCTCCCAAATCAGCTCACGCACTGCCTCCAGAGACTTTGCGATCACAGGATGATCGTTGCGGTATCCGAGTCCCTTGAGTGCCATCGGACTCAAGAGGTAGCAGGGCTGGATCCCGCCCCACGAACCGTTGGCGTCCTGATGGTCGAGCAGCCAGTTTTCGGCGTGGCGGAGCGCTCTCGTGCGCAGGGAGCGCACGTGATGATCGTCGTAAAGGCGCAGAGCCTTGTCGGCGGCGCGCAACAGATTGCGTAAGGAGAGCACGTCGCCGCGCGGCATCGCAAATTTGGTGAAATGGGGCGGCTGAATATAAAGTTCGAGCACGCCCTGACGATAGTCGACCGGTACTTCCGGCTTCTTAGCCTGAAGCACCATCAGCGCCATCAGGGTCCCGCGCGCCCAGGAGGCCAGCTCATAGATATTGACCGGGAACCAGTTGGGCAGCAGCGTGATTTCGACCGGCATTGCGGCGGTGGCGCGCCATGGCACCTGGCTCATCGCGGCGAGGTAAAAACGTGCGAGCACACCAGCGTTAGCGATGCCGCCCTTGGATAGAATCCAACGCCGGGCCTGCATCATCGCTTCGTCGCCGGCCCGCATCCCGACCAGCTTCAAGCCGAAGTAAGCGTCGATGGAGGTGGAGAGGTCGCCCGCGCCGCCCGGGAAAAGTGCCCACGAGCCGTCGCCCTGCTGGGTGTCGAGGATAGTCCTCACCAGCCGTTTGTCGAGATCGGGATCGGGCGGCAGCTCCATAAAGCGATTGAAGATGATGTACTCGGCATTCATCTCCGCATTCGCTTCAAGCGGCGCCTGCCAGTAGCCTTCGGGATGTTGTTGGGCAAGCAGCGCGCGCTGTGCGCGGTCGATGGTAAAGTCAACCTTGGCGGCGAACTCGTCGCGTGGAGCAACGTTGATACCCGCCTGTGCGTGTGAAACTTCAGCTTGATCCATGGAAATTATGGCCTGTTCCCCACCACCCGCAGCCAATCTTCAAACTTCGATCAAACCCCTCAGGGAATCACGGCGCACTTGAGCACCGCGCTCCGCTCGAGCATCCCAAACACCTCGGCAAGGTCGCTTAGCCGACGCCGCGCGTTGATGACGCGACCCGCGCCGAGCTTGCCCGAGCATAATAATTCAAATGCCTTGCGCACGTCGCGCGGCCGGAAATGAAACGGCGCCAACAGGGTCAGGTTGTCGTAATGCATCCGGCGCGTGTCGACGCTGAGAGCCGTATTGACCGGACATCCACCGAAGAACACCACCCGGCCGCCGCGGCGGACTCGGGCGAAAGCAGCGCTCCATCCGGCGACCTGTCCAGTGCACTCGATTACGAGGTCAGGACCGTAACCGTTGTTGAGCGATGCGACGGCAGCCTCTGCGCCCGCCGCGTCAACATCGATTACACGGTCGGCGCCAAGCTCGCCGGCCCATTGCAGTCGCTGCGTGCCGCGGCCAGCCACTACCACTTCGCTCACGCCGTGCGCCTTAAGCGTCATTACGTGCAGAATTCCGAACGCGCCCGCACCGATCACGAGTACCGTCTCGAATTTCTCGGGCCGGGCCCTCTCCTGCGCATGCACCACGCAAGCCATGGGTTCGAGCAGGGCGGCCTCCTCGAATCCGAGCGTGGCAGGCTTATGAAAGGCATTGCATGAAACCACGTGGGCGCCGACCAGGATGAAATCGGAGTAGCCGCCGAGGACCATCTTTTGCATCGCTTGCGGACACAGATTTTCCTGGCCGCGATCGCAATAGAAGCAATGGCCGCAAGGGGCAGTTGGCGCCGCCATCATCTCGTCCCCAACGCGGAAATTATCGACACCCGGGCCGACTTCGACGACGACGCCGGAGAATTCATGGCCGAACGCCGCGGGCATCGGCCACATCGGATGGCCGCGCCGGTAGGCCTTGAGATCGGTGCCGCAGCTCAACGCGCATCTGACCTGCAGAAGCACCTCGCCCGGACCCGGATGGGGCGGAGTGAAGTCACGCAACTCGAGTCGCCCAGGTTCGACCAGCACGGCCTGGCGCGGACGTGTCGCGCGGGCCACGGGTTCGGCTACGGGGGAAACCCCGCTTTCCGGGCTGGCGGCGCGCACTGTCAAAGTTTCCGCTCCACGGAGAAGGTTGCGAGCATCCGGAGCGGGTCGGCCCGATCGCCGAAACCCGCCAACGCGTCAAGCGCGCGGTGGGACAATTCGCGCGCCAGCTCCCACGAGCGATCGACTCCAAGCAGGGACGGATAGGTCGCCTTGCCGCGCGCCTCATCCTTATGTGTGCGCTTGCCCATTTTCTCGACCGATTCCTCGACGTCGAGCAGATCATCGACCACCTGGAAAGCGAGGCCCAACGCTTCGGCATATTCGCGCAGGACTTCGAGCTGCGAGTGGTCGGCGCCCCCGATCCGGGCGCCACCGCAGACTGCGGCGATGAACAGGGCGCCGGTCTTTTTGCGATGGAGATATTCGAGTTCGCGCAACTCCATCGCGCGTCCTTCGCCGAGCAGGTCGATGACCTGTCCGCCCACCATACCGGCCGAACCGGCCGCCTCCGCCAGCTCGGCGATGGTTTCGAGCGCGACCTGAGAGGGTACGCGCGCCTTCGGTCCCAGCGCGGAACGGGCCAGCACGGCAAAGGCATCGGTCAACAGGCCGTCGCCAGCCAGGGTTGCTATCGCCTCACCATAGACCTTGTGATTGGTGGGACGCCCGCGGCGCAGGTCGTCGTCGTCCATGCATGGCAAATCGTCATGGATGAGCGAATAGGTGTGAATCATTTCGATTGCGCAAGCGAACCCGATCGCCACGTCGGGTGAACCCCCGACAGCCTCGCAAGCGGCCAGCGCCAGTACCGGACGCAGACGTTTGCCCCCCGCTAGCAGGCTGTAGCGCATCGCTTGGAACAAGCGGCCGGCCGGACCGTCGCTGTCGGCCACGTTTTCGGCGAGCGCATGCTCGACAATCGAGGCGCGCTCCCTCAAATAGCGCTCCAGATCCGGCGTCCCAGCGGGCTGCAGATTCGTCTTCATTCCGGCGTCCTCGGCAATTTCTCGACGCCCGTCGCCTGGAAAATACGTCAAGACACGTAGTGGCGTACCATGCGCCACGAATCCTTGAAGTTCTTACCGAATTGAAGCGCAACTGTGCCCTCGAAGCCCGAATGCAGCTTGCAATCGCGGCAGCGCACATCCTGCTTGGTCCGGTAGAACTCCCAGTCCGTCGCCTCGTGCATCTCGCGGAAGGTTTTGTAGTGGCCGTTGGTGATGAGGTAGCAGGGTCCCTTCCATCCACGCGGATTGCGCGTCACCGTGGTCCATGGACTGCACAGCAGATCGCGCTCACCAACCAGATAGTCGAGATAGATTGGCGTGTTGATGATCTTGTGGTCTTCAGCAAGTTTACGGACTCGCTGAAACTTATAGGGCATCTCGTCGTTCTTGAGGTAGATGTCGTTGGTCAGCACCTGGTAGTGATAGCCCGGCGTCACCAGCATCCCATCGACGCGCAGCCCGGTCAGGAATCCGATCAACTCTTCGATTTCCTCCGCGCTGGTCTCGCGAAAGATGGTGGAGTTGGTCTGAACCCGGTAGCCCTTTTCCTTGAGCATCCTGATCATCCTGACGCAGGTGTCGAAGACGCCGTCGCGGTCGACCACCCGGTCGTGAGTCTCACGCATGCCGTCGATATGGATGTTGAAGCTAAGGTAAGGGCTGGGAGGCACCTGCTTGACGAACCGCTCGAGCAAAATCGCGTTGGTGCAGATCATAACGTGGCGCTTGCGATCGACGAGACCGGTGGTGAGCGGCACGATATGCTTGTACATGAGCGGTTCGCCGCCGCAGATCGAAACGATGGGGGCGTCCGCCTCCTCGGCTGAGGCGAGCGCCTCGTCCAGCGGCAACTGATCACGAATCGTGTCTTTGTATTCGACAATGCGGCCGCATCCGACGCACGCCAGGTTGCAAGCATGGAGCGGCTCGAGCATAAGGACGATCGGGAAATATTTCTCCCCGGCGCGCTTCTTGCGGCTCATGTAGCGGCCGAGATCGATCATCTGTCGCAAAGGAATACGCATTCCAAACCCTGCTCCTGAAGTTTCAGAGGGCGCGGACTGAGGGCGTCGGAACACCGCCCGGCTCGCTCGGCGAGGCCTCACGAAACAGCCACTGCCGCAACATCCCCATCGCACCCTCGAGGTCCACGTCGCCGTCGCGAACGAACAGGAAGCCAAGCAACATGCCGTTAAGCGTCGAGAGCAAAAACGCGGCGGTTACTTGCGCCGGAAATTCACGCGAGCAGAGCCCCTTTTCCTGAGTTCGCGAAATAAGATCGGTTAGGAGCGCGCGGTAGCCGTCGTACAGCGCCAGCACCTGGCTGGTCAACACGTTGTAAGTCCGATCACCGTGCAAAAGTTGGGCAATAAAGAAGCGAATCGAGCTGGCGTTGTCGCGCACAAAGAGCAAATAGGATTCGACCAGCTTGGTTATCTGCTCCTTTTCGTCGAGCACCCCCGCCTCTTCGGCGAAGTCGATCACGTAAGGCTCGAGCAGGCGATTGAGGACCGCCATAAATAGGTCCTCTTTGGTCCTGAAATGCCAGAAAATCAGCGCCTTGCTAACTCGTGCGGCGCGAGCAACTTCGGACATCGAAGTTTCGTGGATGCCGCGGCTGGCGAAGAGCGTGCTTGCCGCTTTGAGAATCTCATCTCTGGAATCCTGGGAGCGCGACTCCGACGAAACTCCACGGGTATCCGTCGCGGTCATTGTACGAGCGGCGGACGACGAACTCGCCGCCAAACACCTCCGGTTAACTCGACCGCCGAGGATTTCCCCCTTTGCGTGTTGCACGAAGCGACAAAGTCCGCCCCGGCACCACCAGACACCGGTAAGCGCGTCCGATACGCCTCCCCTAACCCAGCGGTCAATAAGGCACTCTAACCGGGATGACCCAAAAGTCAATAGGCAGTAGAAATTGCGAATTTTGAATCAAAAGGCGCTTCGATTGTCCCAGAGCATGAGGTCAGTCGAGGCGTAGCATGGAGTCGCCTGTGCTAGAGGATTCCCTGGCTCGGGCGATCAATTCCAGTGCCGCACGCGCCTGAGACAGGTTTTCGCGCGCCTCAGCGGCATCGTGACCGCCGATTATCGCGCGCTCGAACT
>JASHZA010000331.1 GCA_030042765.1 Candidatus Binataceae bacterium
GATGGGCGGGCCGGTGCGCGGCAAGCGGGTCTATGGGCGCTGGGCCGGTCTCTCGAGCGCCGCGCTTTACCAGGAGCGCGACCTCGCGGTCACCACCGATTTCCGCGAACCCATCACTACCGTGCTGCGATCGCACATGGGGCTGGCCGGCCCGCAGATCGACCGCATCTTCCCCAACCGCCCCCCCGACTCCGGCAACACCACGGGATTGATCAAGGTGTAACTATCGGAACACACCTGGTCGCTCTGTGAAGCGGGCTCGGTCCTGGTCATTCCTCCCTGAACGTAGTAGGTCAGAAACTTCCGGCAGGGCAGGAAAATGTGGGCCGACCAGCTTCTTGATGCAATTTTAGAGCGACGTTATTCAAAATCTGCCAGAAAAGTTCAGGACCGGCTTCGATACCCTATTCGGCTCCGACGGTGGCCGCTACCCGGAAAGCGCGAAACGTCAGGTGACTTTGCGCGCCCCCGCTCCCTCAGAGGACGGCGAGGGGATCGTACCATTCGCGGCACTTATCCATCCGAGCAATCCGAGTTCCGGGCCCTACGGTGGAACCTCGCTCGCCGTTTTCCCTGGCGACGACGCCCCTTGCTTGATCTCGTTGGTGGTCGGAACCAACGGTCTTGCACCCGACGAAGGTATTCTCGGACGGCCCGGGCACGCGCGGAAGGCAGCGGCGGTTTGCGCTTGGTTGAATAGCGGCAAACGAAAACTCGCCGCGTGGTCGAAGCACGATCCGACTCGCTTGGATCAGAGAGTTCCTAGAGAAGCAGCCGACGAATTCGGGAAGTATTCGAGAGCGATCGAGAGGTATAGCAACGTTCTCTACGCGATTTACCAGCCTGGGTCGGACAAGAACGAAACGCTGAAAGCGCTAACCGCGTTTTTCGATCTGATGTTCGCGGAACGGGGCGTTCGTCCACTCACTCGCTTTGAAGCCGACGCCGAAGAGATTCGCAATGGCTGGTTCCGTTACCTCATGCCTGTCGTTTCGAACAACGACGTCGCTGAACTTCTGAGCGAAAGACGTTATGTGATTTTGCAGGGCCCTCCCGGAACCGGAAAAACTCACATGGCGCGCGAATTGATCGCGACGGAATACCAAGAGCGCGGCAAGACTATCCAGTTTCACGCAAACACCACCTACGAGAACTTCGTCGGCGGGCTCGCACCAAAAACCACGGCCGAGAGCCTGGGTTTTCAATTTGCGGCGCAGAAAGGCTTCCTGGCTCAGGCCGCTGAAGAGGCTCGCGCTTCGAGCGGCAATTATTTGCTGCATATCGACGAAATAAATCGCGCTGACCTGTCAAAAGTCCTCGGCGAAGCAATCTATTTGCTTGAGCCGGACGACCCGAAGGTGCGCGTAATCGACCTACCGTACAAGTTCGAACCGCCAACCGGAGATCGTCTTTCGCTCCCCGACAACTTACACATAGTCGGCACCATGAACAGTGCGGATCGCAGCCTTGCGATCGTGGATATCGCAATCAGGCGCAGATTCGCATTCACCAAACTCTGGCCACAGATGTCGGTGGTAGAGCGAGGGGGCTGTGACCTGACGCGGCAAGCTTTCCAACAGTTGCTTTCGATTTTTGTCGATTACGCAACGGAGGATGCATTGGACCTGGTTCCTGGACATTCCTATTTTCTGGAGTTGAACGAAGACAAAGCACGGCGGCGGCTTAAGACAACGCTCAAGCCGTTGTTGGAAGATTACCTTCAACAGGGCTACGTCTCCTCGTTCGCAGAGGCTGTACGCTCCTACGTGCAATGGATTGATTCGCTGTGAGAGCAGGCGCGGGGAAGGTGCGCGGTCGACGACGACGGGCGGCTTATTGGTCCGGCGAACCCGGACCACTGTACGAGCAGCGATGCTTCGAAGCTGAAGACTCGACCGTAACTCGAGTTTCTGCGCGCTTCTTGTTGCGCGGCCAACCGTCCCGCGATCCCTCGTCGCAGATTGCGCGCCTCGCCGATGAATTCGTCCTTTTAAATCATAGCGGATTTCGTGAACTTGACTTGACGGTTGAGCCACACTATCGGAGTTCTACTATCGAGCTTGACATCCACGCCGGTACGCGAATCGGCGCGATACCTTTGATTTCCCCTACCAGTGGACGGCACGATTACGGGTTGGTGGTTCGTCCACGCTTCGACTGGCCGGGGATCGGTCCGATCCTGGGTGCGACTGGCTGGCGGGTTATCCCGGCGCCTTTGTCGATGCCCTCATTGCCTCACTCAGAACGTCGCGTCCCTCCGTGGGTGCTTTCTACGATTGTACTGTTCCGACTAAAAGGGCTTCTCGATCAACTCGAGCGTCGCTTCGAGATCACTGCTGACACGCGCTCGTCCCCTCGAGGCACGATCGATTGGGATCAGTATCTTCGCCGTCAGATAGCCCGCGCCCGATTCCTGGATGTGCCCTGCTGTTTCCCAGAACTTCAGAGTGATCGGGATTTACGGTCCGCGATACGTTTCGCTCTGGAAAAGCAGCTTCATTCGCTGGAGTCCCAGCGCATCGCAGGCTCTTTCGTGCGTGAACTGATCGAACTTTGCGGGGGATTGCTCGATCGAGTTCTTGATGTCCCTCCACGTCCTCCATTGCCGACCACATTTCAGATCTGGCAACGAAACACCCTCGTCACCGATGTATTTCGCCGCGGTGTAGAGGCTATCGAGTGGACTGTGGAAGAACGGGGACTTGCCGGGCTCAGCGATCTCCAGGGTTTACCGTGGGCGATGGCGATGGAGCAGTTCTTCGAGGCCTGGATCGAGACAATTATGTCGCAGGTTGTTCGTCGGATCGGCGGAATAATGCGTAGTGGTCGTAAGCGTGAGACGGTAGTACCACTGAACTGGAATCCCCCGTACCTCGGCTCTCAGAAATCACTGATTCCCGATTTGGTGATCGATCGCGACGACACCACTGTGATCGTCGACGCAAAATACAAAGAGCATTGGGAGGAAATGCAGGTGCGCCGCTGGGCCGATCTCGAAGAAGAGCTTCGCGAGCGCCATCGGGCTGACCTCTTACAGGTCCTCGCCTATTCGACGGTGGCACGCAATCCGAAGGTGTTAGTGTGTCTCGCTTATCCCTGTGATGAGGAACGGTGGCTGTCGCTTCGCGCCCGTAATCGCCTTGTTCATCGAGCGTCCTTACTCGTCACAGAGAGACGGGTCGATCTGGTTCTGGTCGCGTTCCCGCTTTCGACCCGCGTCCTGGCCGAGGCGGTTAATCTGATGGTCGAAGAGATCCGTCGTATTGCAGCCTAAAGGCCTGGATCGATTCGGTCGTCACAGTCTTTGCCTGAACAGTGGCGGTAGCCCGACAAGTCTGTCGCTTGCTTCGCTTGACGTCGCGATGAACAGCGTCAGCATCATCAGGACCGCCCAGCGTTCGGCCCCCGGGCCATGACCGCGCGGCCATCAGATCTTCGATCGACTCGCCGACCATTGGCGGCTGCCGGTCCCCGCATTCAGGCCGCGCAGCTTCGCCTTGTTTTCGCCACTCCGGGCGAACCCGATTGCCAGGTTTGGTTCGTCCAACGAATCACTATCGGCTTTACACCAAAGTAGACTTGCTGTGCAGGGTGAAATCCTTCACTACCCGCCCGGCGAAGACGGTGCGCCATCCCTCAATACCCGCGTTGCTTTTGCATCTCGGCGTCGAGCTCGCGCATTTTCGCCAGTTTCTGGTCGGTAGGTTCGAGCGCCTTGTCCCGCTCCGCCTTGGCTTCCTCCTGCTGATGGTTGGGCAATTCGCCGCCGATCTTCTCGAGTGCTTCCTCAGCCAACTGGCGCACCTTCGCACTCTTGTCGTTTTGCACGATGTCGATCAGCTTGTCGTTGGCCGCGGGATCGCCAATCTCGCCCAGCGCGAAGACCGCGGTGCCGCGGCTGGGGGTATCGTCTGTCTCGTCGAGATACTCGAGAATCGGCAGCGCTCCGCGGGCATCGCCGATACGTCCCAGCGCGGCCACCAGGTGCAGCTTTTCGACCGCGGGCGTCTCCCGCAAAAAGAGCGCCTGCGACATCAGCGGCACCGCCTCATTGACGCCGCGCGCGCCGAGTACGTCGATCGCCTTGATCCGAACACGCACGTCGGCGTCGTTAAGGCCGCGGAAGAGCAACTCGCTGACCTCTGGCTTGTCGCCAACGAAGCGCAGCTTCTCGAGGCCGTCGACGCGCACCCGCGGATCGGCGTCGGTGATTTCGCGCTTGGCTGCCTTGATCAGATCGTCATCGGACTGGCCGTGCTTCAATGTGCTGGGACCGGCCCGGTCAAGCGCTTGCATCGCCGACATGGAACCGGCACCCGGAACACCACCGAATTGCGCGTACGCGTGCAGCGGCAGCGCTAGCAGCGCGCCCACGATGATGGCGGCGAGAAAGGCTGGCCCGAGCTTGAACATTCCATGCCCCTCCGAGATTGGGCAAAATTGTCGGTAAAAGTGTATTCGATTTGGGCCGAACATAAAATGACCCGGAGACCACGGCCTTTCCGGCGGCGGCTCGTGCTGGCGGCGGCCGTTATTCTAAGCGCGGTATTCGGAGTCACTGGCGGCAGACAGCGCTTGCTCGCAAGCGACGGCGCGACGACGGTGTCGCCGGCCCCCCCCGCGAAACCCCGCCCGCGCCCGCATCGCGCGCTGGATCCGATCCCTTTGCCCGCCGAACTGCAGATTCCGAGTTACCGCCCCGGTGCGCCGCCGTTCGGGGACGGCGAGACGCTGGTGTACGATGCCTCATGGATCGGAATCCCCGCGGCCGAGGCGCGGATTACGCTCGGCTACAACCGCGCCCATCCGGGGTTGTGGACGGGGCAGATGTGGATCACGAGCAGCCAGGCGGTGGATCTGATCTACCGGATGCGCGATTACTTCCGCGAGAATTTCAGTCGCGAGTCTTTCGAGCCCGAAGATATCTATATTCTCCAACACGAGAAAAAACGGCTCGACGAATGGCGCGTCGCCTTCGACCGCAGCGCCCATCTGGTGACTGCGGTGAAGCGCAATGCGCAGGGGCGGACGTGGACACGCCGTTTCAGCGGGGGCGATCCGCTGGGGCCATTTTCGGGCGCGATGATGGCGCTGTCGCAGCCGCTCAAGCCCGGACAGAGCTACACGTTCGACGTCTTCAGCGGCGGTAACCGCTACGTGTTCGAGTTCGCGGTGATCCGGCGCGAGCGGATCACCACGGCGCTCGGAACGTTCGATACGGTCCGGATCGAACCGTCGGTGTTGTGGCTCAGCCAGGGATCGTTCCGCAGCGAGGCGAAAGAGACCACGGTGTGGGTTACGGACGACGCACGCCATCTGCCGGTGCGAATCGCGTGCGCGGTATTCATCGGCGAGGTGGTCGCGGATCTG